>CAYNWR010000508.1:0-2234 GCA_964400915.1 uncultured Burkholderiaceae bacterium | reverse complement strand
CGCCTGCGTGGCGACATCAAGTTGGCGCGCCTGCTGATCTTCGGCGCCCTGAACTGGTCGGCGCAGTGGTACCGGCCCTCGCGCACGGGCGCCACACTGGACGAGCTCACGCAGGCGGCCATGGATCTGTTCATTCAGGAGGGGGTTGCCGCTTAAGCGGTGGCTCGTACGCACATGGGATATCGATCGGTCTTTCGTGCAGATTTGTTTGCGGGGCAGGTGGTGCTGGTCACCGGGGGCGGCTCGGGCATCGGGCGCTGCACGGCCCACGAGTTGGCGGCGTTGGGCGCGCAGCTGGTGGTTGTGGGGCGCAAGCTCGACAAGCTCGAGCGTGTGTGCACCGAAATCGCCGAGGACGGCGGGCGCGCCACGCACCGGGTGTGCGACATCCGCGACGAGGACGCCGTGCGCGAAACGGTCGCCGGCATCGTCGCGCAGCATGGGCACATCGATGCCCTGGTGAACAACGCTGGCGGCCAATACATCACGCCGCTGGAGAAGATCAGCGCCAAGGGCTGGGATGCCGTGGTGGCCAACAACCTGCGCGGGGGTTTTCTGATGGCGCGCGAGTGTTTCCTGCAGTCGATGCAGGCGCGCGGCGGGGCCATCGTCAACATCATCGCGGACATCTGGGGCTCCATGCCCGGAATGGCGCACAGCGGCGCCGCGCGCGCGGGCACCTGGTCGCTTTCGGAAACCGCCGCGCTGGAGTGGGCCCAGCACGGCGTGCGTGTGAACGCCGTGGCGCCGGGCTACATCGCTTCCAGCGGCATGGATCACTACCCGCCCGAGGCCGGTCCGATGCTGCGTGAGATGGCGCAGACGGTGCCGGCCGGCCGCTTTGGCAACGAGGCCGAGACGGCCGCGGCCATCGTGTTCCTGCTGTCACCGGCCGCCAGTTTCATCAGCGGCGCCTTGCTGCGGGTCGATGGCGCCAGGCCCCAGGTGCGCCTGGGCTGGGGCGAGTTTGCGGCCGCGCAGGCGGTGCAGGCGCGTGCGGCGGTGCGGCCGTTCGATGGCTTTCACCGGTACCAGACACCCAAGGTGTTTCAGGCGGCCGATGCCGCTTCTGGTGTGCCGGCGGCGGCGCCAAAGGGGCAGGCATGAGCATCGTTTTCAGCTCCGCGTGGAACGCCCAGGGTGAGGTGGCACGCACGCGCGCGGCGCACATGCTCGCGCGCATCGAGCACTGGCGGGCGCTCGAAGCGCGGGCGGCACAGGCCTCGGCCAGTTCGCGCCCGGTGTTCGACAAGCGCGGCCAGCTGCTGCCGCGCGAACGCGTGGCCTTGTTGGTCGACCCAGGCAGCCCCTACCTGCCCTTGTGCAGCCTGGCCGGCTACCTGCACGACACCACCGACGCCGCCCAGTCGGTTCCCGGCGGCGGGATGGTGGCCGGCATCGGCTGGATCGGTGGTGTGCGGTGCATGGTGGTGGCAAGCGACTCGGGCATCGAAGCCGGCGCCATTCAGGCGCGCGGGCTCGAGAAGATCCTGCGGGTGCAGGAGATTGCCCTGGAGAACAAGTTGCCCTTCGTGCACCTGGTCGAAAGTGCAGGGGCCAACCTGATGCGCTACAAGGTCGAGGGCTTCGTGCTGGGTGGGGGCGTGTTTCGCAACCTTGCGCGGCTTTCGGCAGCGGGCATTCCCGTGATCACCGTGCAGCACGGCTCGGGCACGGCGGGGGGCGCCTACATGCCCGGCCTGTCCGACGTGGTCATCATGGTGCAGGGCCGCTCGCGGGCCTTCCTGGCCGGGCCGCCCCTGCTCAAGGCCGCCACAGGTGAAGTCGCCACCGAAGAGGAGCTGGGTGGTGCGCAGATGCACACCAGCGTGTCGGGCCTGGGCGAATACCTGGCCGAGGACGATCGCCACGCCCTGGGCATCGCGCGGCGTGTGATGGCCCAGACGGGTTGGCAGGCGGCGCCGCGGCCCTCGGCGGCAGCGCCGCGCTTTGACCCGCAGGAGTTGCTGGGCCTGATGCCCACGCACCACCGAGAGCCGGTGGACATGCGCGAGGTGATCGTGCGCATCGTCGACAACTCCGATCTGATCGAATTCAAGGCGCTGTATGGCGCGGCCACCGTGTGTGTCCAGGCCCATCTGGGAGGACACGCCATCGGCCTGATCACCAACAACGGACCGATCGATGTGGCCGGCGCCAACAAGGCCACCCATTTCATCCAGTGGATGTGCCAGCTGGGGCATCCCATCATCTACCTGCAGAACACCACGGGC
>CAYNWR010000507.1:0-2235 GCA_964400915.1 uncultured Burkholderiaceae bacterium | reverse complement strand
CAGATCATGTTGGCACCGCCCGCAACCTGGCCGGTGGCACTCACGGGGTCGTATCCGGGCGTGTCCATGTAGACAAAGCCCTTGGCGCGCACGGACTCGGCGTATTCGTAGACCGCCTCGAGCGTGGTGGTGCCGCCCTTGGCCACGGCGCCCAGCGATTTCTCAAGGATGGTGGTCAATCCGCCGGCCTTGTTGCCCGGCGATGGGTTGTTGTCCATTTCGCCGTGGTTCGCGGCGGTGTAAGCCTCCCACCAGTGGATGCGTTCGATGAGTTTTTCTCCGACGCTGCGCTCGCGTGCGCGCCGGGTGAGCAGGTGCTCGGCGCCATAGATCTCGGGTGTTTCCGACAGGATGGCGGTGCCTCCGTGTGCCACCAGCAGGTCCACGGCGGCGCCCAGCGCCGGGTTGGCGCTGATGCCGCTGTAGCCATCGGACCCGCCGCATTGCAAACCGATGGTGATGTGTGAGGCATCACAAGGTTCGCGCCGCGCCCGGTTGGCCGCTGGCAGCATGTCGCGCACCAGATCGATGCCGCGCTGAACCGTCTTGCGGGTGCCCCCGGTGTCCTGGATGTTGAACACACGCAGGGTGTCACCCTCACGAAGATTGCTGTTGGCCAGCCAGCTGTTGATCTGGTTGGCTTCGCAACCCAGGCCGACAACAAGCACGCCCCAGAAATTGGCGTGTGTGGCGTAGCCGGCCAGGGTGCGCTCGAGCACGCGCATGCCCAGGCCGCCGGTGTCCATGCCGCAGCCACTGCCGTGGGTGAGCGCGACAACGCCGTCAACATGGGGATGGTCTGCCAAGGCCGCCGGGTTGGTCTGGCGCGAAAAGTGATCGGCGATGGCACGCGCAGCCGTTGCCGAGCAGTTGACGCTTGAAAGGATGCCGATGTAGTTGCGTGTGGCCACGCGCCCATCGCTGCGCGGGTAACCGAGAAAGCTCGCCTGCCGGCGCGCGGCTGCGGGTTTGACGTCCGCACAAAAGGCGTAGTCGCGAGCAAATCCGCCCTTGTCCTGACCCACGCCCAGGTTGTGTGTGTGCACATGGTCACCCGCCGCGATGGGGCGGGTGGCGAAGCCGATGATCTGGTTGTAGCGGCGAACTGGCTGCCCAAGCGCCAGGTCGCGGACGGCCACCTTGTGCCCGGCGGGAACCAGGCCGCGCACCGAGACGCCCTCGACGGACGATCCACCGATGAGTTGCGCACGCGCGATCAGGACGTCGTCTGCCGGGTGCAGTCGAATGAAATGTTGCATCGTCGAATCCACTTTTCAACGCATGAGGTTGGGCAGCCACAAGACCGCCGCTGGAACATAGGTGATGAAAACCAGGCTGCCCAGCAGCGGAAACAGCCAGGGCAGGATGGCCATTGTCGTTCGTTCGACCGACAGCTTGGCAACACGCGCCAGCACGAACAACACCATGCCCATCGGGGGGTGCAGCAGCCCGATCATGAGGTTGAGCACCATCACCAGTCCAAAGTGGACGAGGTCAATCCCGAGCTGGCGGCAGATCGGAACCAGAATGGGCACCAGGATCGTGATGGCGGCCGTGGGCTCCAGGAAACACCCCACGAACAGCATGAGCAGGTTGGCCAGCAGCAGGAAGACCCAGGGCTCCTTGGTGAAACCCAGCACCCATTCCGAGATGGCGCTCGTGACGCCGGTGGCCGTGAGCATCCAGCCGAAGATGCTCGCAGCGGCCACGATGAAGAGCACCGTGGCCGTGGTCTCGACCGTGTCCAGGCTGATCTTCACGAAGAGCTTCCACGACAGGGTGCGATACCAGAAGAAGCCCAGCACGACCGCCCAGACACTGGCGGCGATGGCACCCTCGGTGGGCGTGAAGATGCCCGTGGTCATGCCGCCAATGAGTAGCACGGGCGTCATGATGGGCAGCACCGCTTCCCACTTGAAGAAGCGGTCGGCGGCGAACAGCGCCACCAGGCCGGCGATCACCGTTGCCTGCGCGGGCAAGCCGAGCTTTTCGACCAAGGCCCACATCAAGACCGGCCAACCGGCCACTACGGCCGTTTCGATCAAGGCCTTGCCAAAGCGCGTGCCGCTGAACTTGATGTCGCCGCCCCATTTGTTCTTGTGGGCGAAATAGGCCACCGTGACCATCATCAGGATGGCCATCAGCACGCCCGGGAGGATGCCCGCGAGAAAGAGCGCACCCACGCTCACGTTGGCCATCATCGCGTAGATCACAAAGGGCAGGCTGGGCGGGATG
>CAYNWR010000506.1:0-2238 GCA_964400915.1 uncultured Burkholderiaceae bacterium | reverse complement strand
ACGCACGGGCCGCGGCTGGCTCATCAGGAAGATCTCGTTGTTGCGCACGGCGAAAATCTGGCCGTTGGCGTCGCGGCCGGCATTGCTGGCCAGGCACACGGCCAGCGGTGCGATCTTGGCAGGGGTCATCTGCTTGATGCGCTCCACCCGCGCCTGCTGCTCGGGGGTGTCGGTGGGAATCGATCCAATCATGCGGCTCCAGGCAAACGGTGCGATGCAATTGGATCGCACACCAAAACGCTGCATGTCCAGGGCGATGGACTTGGACAAGGCCGCCACACCCAGCTTGGCCGCTGCGTAGTTGGCCTGGCCGAAATTGCCCACCAGGCCCGAGGTCGAGGTCATGTGGAGGTACACACCCGACTCCTGGTCCTTGAAATAGGGGGCCGCCGCACGGCTGACGTGAAAGGCGCCGTACAGGTGCACCTTGATCACGGCATCCCACTCTTCAAGATTCATCTTGTGAAAGATGCGGTCGCGCAGGATGCCCGCGTTGTTCACCACGATGTCGATGCGCCCGAAAGCGTCGATGGCCGTCTGCACGATGCGTGCGGCGCTGACGGCCTCGGACACGCTGTCGGTGTTGGCCACCGCCTGCCCACCGGCGGCGCGGATTTCCTCGACCACCTGCTGGGCGGGACCGGCGCTGTTGCCCTCGCCAGCCACCGAGGCACCCAGGTCGTTGACGACGATGCGGGCCCCCTCCCGAGCCATGGCCAAGGCGATGTCACGCCCGATGCCGCCCCCGGCGCCTGTGATCAGCGCCACTTTCCCTTCGAGCATGCCTGTGGTGGTCATGGGCCCCGGTCTCCTCGTTCGTGTTGGGCTGCATTCTCGCGCGTCGGGGCAGCGCCGGGTGTCGCCTGGGATTGACATAGCATTGGCAGCCCATGAACCCAGCAACCCCCGCTGCGCTCGCCAGCCTTGCCGAGCAGCCCTTCGTGCTCATCAGCGACCTGATTCGCTCCCACGCGCAGGCGGCACCCGAGCGCCTTGCGCTGATTGAAGGTCGGTCGCGCATGAGTTTTGCCGAACTCGATCGGTCGATGGACCGGATCGCCGC
The DNA here is from genome assembly GCA_964400915.1 of uncultured Burkholderiaceae bacterium. Lineage (GTDB taxonomy): Bacteria > Pseudomonadota > Gammaproteobacteria > Burkholderiales > Burkholderiaceae_C > CAYNWR01. The sequence continues at coordinate 1,175 of CAYNWR010000506.1, read as the reverse complement.
GCGCCTGCAAAGCCAGGGGCTGGGACAAGGCGACGCCATCGCCATCTGCGCGCAGTCGAGCGTTGACTACGCACGCCTGTTTCTGGGTGCCCTGCGCGCGGGTGTGGTGGTGGCGCCGCTGGCGCCCAGTTCGACGCCCGAAAGCCTGGACAAGATGCTGGCCGACGCACAGGCGCGCATCGTGTTCCTGGACAGCGCCTCGCCGCGGTCGCCAGCCCAATTGCCAACCTATGCGTGCGTGGCACTCGACACGGCCACACAAGGCGTCAACTGCCCTTCCTTTGCAGATTGGCTGGACGGCACGGATGCGGCCGATCGCGAGCCGCCGCTGCGGCCGGTCGACGTCGGCCCCGACGCGCCCTTCAACATCATCTATTCCTCGGGCACCACGGGTGAGCCCAAAGGCATCGTCCAGGCACACGGCATGCGCTGGTTGCACGTGAACCGCTCGGTGGTCTACGGCTACGGACCCGACGCGGTGGCACTGCTGTCGACCCCGTTGTATTCCAACACCACGCTGGTGGTGTTCTTTCCCACACTGGCCTGGGGCGGCTGTGTGGTGCTGATGCGCAAGTTCGACGCGCTGAACTACCTGGAGCTGGCGCAGCAGCACCACGTGACCCACACCATGCTCGTGCCCGTGCAGTACCGCCGCATCATGGCGGTGCCGGATTTCGGCCGCTTCGACCTGCGATCGTTCCGGTGCAAGTTCTGCACCAGCGCACCCTTTGCGGCCGAGCTCAAGGCCGATGTGCTGGCGCGCTGGCCCGGTGGGCTGGTGGAGTTCTATGGCATGACCGAAGGTGGCGGCACCTGCATCCTCGTCGCCCACGAGAACCCGGACAAGCTGCACACGGTGGGTCGGCCTGTCGAAGGTCACGACATCCGCCTGCTGGGCGACGACGGTCGCGAGGTGGGACCCGGTGAAGCCGGCGAGGTCGTCGGCCACTCGGCGGCCATGATGAAGGGCTACCACCGCCAACCTGAGCGAACCCGCGAGGCCGAGTGGTACGACAGCAGCGGCAAGCGCTTCATCCGCACCGGCGATATCGGTCGCTTCGATGCCGAAGGCTTTCTGATCCTGTTCGACCGCAAGAAGGACATGATCATCTCGGGCGGCTTCAACGTCTACCCGAGCGACCTCGAAGCCGTGCTGCGCAAGCATCCGGCGGTGT
>CAYNWR010000505.1:0-2247 GCA_964400915.1 uncultured Burkholderiaceae bacterium | reverse complement strand
GTCCGAGCGCGGCCCCGAGGCCACAGCGGCCATCAAGAAGCACCAGAGCGCCTACCTGATGGCCGTGGGCGGGGCTGCCTACCTGGTGAGCAAGGCCATCAAGGCCGCCAAGGTGGTGGCCTTCGGCGACCTGGGCATGGAAGCCATCCACGAGTTTGACGTGGTGGACATGCCCGTCACCGTGGCAGTGGACGCCAGCGGGGTGAACGCACACGTGACCGGCCCCGAGCAGTGGGGCAAGCGCATCGCCAGCGGCGAGTTCAAGGGCATTGCGGTTGCCGCCGGCTGAACGCTGCCAGGCCACCAAAAAACCGGACCGCTCCGAGCCACCGGCCGCCGGCGTCCGGTGGCGCAACCGCCTGCGCGCTGGACACGCCTGTAGGATGGACGGCCTATGCCCCAGGTGAACATTCCAGCGCCCGGCGAAGGCGACGTGAACCATTCGCCGCACCGGCATGCGTGGCAGCAGGCCCATCTGGACGACGCCACCCGCCGCACGCTCGCGCGCGATGCCGATGTGTTCCTGCACCAATCGGTGTCCACCCCGTGCCTGAGCACCATCGTCAAGGCCGAAGGTCTGTGGATCGAAGACGGCACGGGCCGGCGCTACATGGATTTCCATGGCAACAACGTGCATCACGTGGGGCACGCGCACCCGCATGTGGTGGCCAGCGTCAAGGCCCAACTGGACGAGCTGTGCTTTGCGCCGCGGCGATTTGCGAGTGACCGGGCGATCGAGCTGGCAGAAAACCTGGCGGCTCGCTATCGCAGGCTGACGGGCCACGGCGGCAAGCTGCTGTTCACCCCAGGCGGATCGGACGCCGTGGAGGTGGCCCTCAAATACGCGCGCGCCGCCACCGGGCGCCACAAGACCTTGAGCTTCTGGGACGCGTTTCATGGTGCGGGCTTTGGTGCTTCGTCGGTCGGGGGCGAAGCGATGTTCCGCTCGGGGCCTGTGGGGCCGCTGCTGCCGGGCGCCGGACACGTGGCGCCGTTTGCCTGCTATCGCTGCCCCTACGGGCACGACACCGACGCGCAGGGCCAGCCAATGCTGGAGCGCTGCCGCATGGCCTGTGCCACGATGGTGCGCTACGCACTCGAGCGCGAGGGGGATGTGGCCGCGGTGATCGCCGAGCCCGCACGGGCCGTGCCCTACATCGCACCACCGGGCTATTGGCAAGCCGTGCAGGCGGCCTGCAAGGCCCATGGCACCTTGCTGATCTTCGATGAGATTCCCACGGGCCTGGGCAAGACCGGGCGCTTCTTTGCCGCCGAGCACGAGGGCGTGGCCCCCGACATCGTGGTGCTGGGCAAGGCCCTGGGCGGTGGGGTGCTGCCGCTGGCCGCCTGCATCGTGCGCGCCGACCTGAACGTGGCCGGGGCCTACGCCTTTGGCCACTACACGCACGAGAAAAACCCGGTGACCGCCCGCGCGGCGCTGGCCACGCTGGAAGTGATCGACCGCGACGGCCTGGTGGACAACGCCGCGCGTGTGGGCGCCCATGCCCTGGAGCGCCTGCACGAGCTGAAACAGCGCCTACCCAACATCGGCGATGTGCGCGGGCGGGGCCTGCTGCTGGGCATCGAGCTGGTGCGCAGCCGCGAGACCCGCGAGCCCGCACCCGACCTGGCCGACCAGGTGCTCTACGCCTGCCTGTCCCGTGGCTTGTCCTTCAAGACCACGATGGGCAACGTGCTCACCCTGACGCCGCCCCTCACAACAACCGTTGCCCAGATGGACGCAGCGCTGGACATCATCGAAGCGGCCGTGATGGAGATCGCCAGCGTTTGACCGGCTTGTGGGCCCCCATTTCAAACGAAATGGGGCCCTAGCGATGGCCCGCCTTGCACTATGCGCTATCTTTTTTGATTTTTTTCGCGCGCCGCGATCAGGCGATCGGCATAGGCCTGCCACGCGGCGTCCTTGGGCAGGTCGGCAAAAACGCCCGCTTTTGCCAGGTCAGCCACCCATTGCTGCTTGTCGGCGATCGACTGCGTCATGGTGGGTGCGTAGCCGGCCTCGCGAACGGTGTTGGCCGCCTCGCGCATTTCCTCGGCGCGTCGCTTGCCATGTGCCACCACGCGGCTGAAGAAATACCGGCCCTGCTCGCTCCAGTCGATCGAAGGGAAGGTTTCGACCAGGGTGGGCAGCACATGGTCTTCGACGCCCAGGGTGCGCGCTGTGGTGTAGCTCTCGATCACCAGGGCTTCCAGGCCCTTGATCATCACGCTGCGGCACATCTTGAT
>CAYNWR010000504.1:0-2251 GCA_964400915.1 uncultured Burkholderiaceae bacterium | reverse complement strand
CAGTTAGGGCTGCTTGGTTCCCCACCTGACCCGGTTGGCCGCTTCACCATGCGGGAAGGCCCGTCGAGGGTGATTGTAGGTCTTCGAGGTAACGATGCGTGTGACTCAAGGTATTTGGGCCGTTCTGGTATCGGCATGTGTGTTGCTGGCCGGTGCTGGCTGCGCCAGTGGCAGTGGGGCGACGCCCGTCACGGACGCCCCCCGCGCGGGCCTGCGAGCCTTTGCCGACGAGGCACAACTGCGGGCCCACCTGGAGCCCCTGGCGGCCGCGTGGCGCGTGCAGGAGGCCGAGCGGGTGCGCCAGCGTGAACGGCGCGAAGCCGAATGCCGGGCCTGGGAGGCTGCCAACCCCGGCAAGGCATGTCGCGACCGCGAGCCCATGCTGCTGCGCTCGCCCGGGGCCCCCTTGGCGAGCGCGCCCGCACCGGCGGCGGCTGCACCTGCTGCAGCGGCAGCCCCCGCGGATTCGATCACCAACAACCAGGTGGCGGGTGTCGATGAAGGGGGCATCGTCAAGCAGCACGGTCGGCACCTGGTGGTGTTGCGGCGCGGCCGCCTGTTTTCCATCGACATCGGTCAGGCGGGCCTGGCACTCTCGGCGACCGCGCCGGCCTACGCCATTGGCGATCTCCCCGTGGGGGGCTGGTACGACGAGATGTTGATCCACGGCAGCACGATCGTGGTGATCGGCTTCAGCGCGCGGCGTGGCGGCACCGAGATCGGCCTGTTCGACATCGACGCTGCGGGCCGCATCGAACACCGCCTGACGCAGGTGCTGCGCTCGGCCGACTACTACTCATCGCGCAACTACGCCAGCCGTCTGGTGGGCGGCCAGCTCGTGATGTACGCGCCCGTGCCCTTGCGGGTGTCACCCGATCCGCTGGCCGGCTTGCCCACGATGGGCGAGTGGCGTGGCGCCAGCGGCATGGGGCCGCTGCGCCGCGTCGCGCCCCCGACGCGCATCTACCGCACCGACGAGCCCGTGGACCCGCGCCTGGGCGTGACCTTGCACACCGTGTTGCGCTGCGACCTGAACCAGCGGCACATGCCCTGCGAGGCTTCGGGTGTCCTGGGCTCTGCGGGGCGGGTGTTCTTTGTATCTGCCCAGGCGGTCTATGTCTGGACGGTGCAAGGTGGCTGGACCGACCAGCCGGCGCGCGCTGCGCTGTTTCGACTGCCGCTGGACGGGCACAGTCTGCCTGGGGCGATCAAGACCGAGGGCAGCCCGATCGACCAGCTCTCGTTTGCCGAAGCCGGCGATGGCACCCTGCAGGTGCTGTTGCGGGCCAATGGCCGTGGTGATGGCATGTGGCGCGCCGAAGGTGCGGGGGGCAACCTGGCGCTCCTGCGGTTGACGGCGCGTGATTTCGGCGACGGCCAGGGGCAGGCCCCGGCAACGGCCTACCGGGCGTTGCCACCGGCAGGAGAGGGCGCCCTGCAAAACCGCCACGTCGGTCCCTGGTTGCTGTACGGCGCCACCAACCGGCAGGTGCCCCCCACATCCCAGGCAGCGGCCGCGTTTGGCAGCCGCACCCTGGTGGCGGTGGACACCCGCGTGTCGGGCGCGGCCCAGAGCATCGTGCTGGGGCATTCGATCGATCGCATCGAGGCCCTGGGTGCCCAGGCCGTCGTGATTGGCTCCGCCGGCAGCGACCTGTCCTTCACACCCGTGCGCCTGGGGGGTGCCGCGGGCGAGCCGGCGCGCGCCGAGGCGCCACGGGTTGAGCGCGATGCCGCACAAGGCGAAACGCGAAGCCACGGGTTTTTCTTCCGGCCCGATCCGGGCCATGGCGCCACCCAGGGCGTGTTGGCCTTGCCCGTGCGGGGGCCACGCGCGGGCGCCACCGGCCTGCCGGGTGCGCCCCAGTTGCGCGAGGGTCCGGCCGGCATGCTCTGGTTGCGCGTGAGCGACGGCCCGCAGGGCATGGGACTATCGCACCTGGGGCGCGTCGACGCCCGCCCGCACGCCACACCGCGCGGCGTGCCCGACGATGCCTGTGTGGCCTCCTGCGTGGATTGGTACGGCAACGCGCGACCGATTTTTCTCGACCAGCGCAGCTTTGCCCTGATGGGCTATGAACTGGTCGAACTTGCGCTGCCCACGCCCCAATCGCCGGCCTTGCGCGAACTGCAGCGCCTGGACTTCATGCCGCGCCGATAATCGGCGCATGTCGCATCTCGTCCTCGCGCGCAAGTACCGGCCGCGGACCTTCGCTGAAATGACCGGGCAGGCACACGTGGTGCAGGCCCT
>CAYNWR010000503.1:0-2251 GCA_964400915.1 uncultured Burkholderiaceae bacterium | reverse complement strand
CGCAGGCCGTGGCGGTTGATCGTGGCGTCGCTGCGGCCGTAGACGGTGCAGGCGCCGTCGGGGTCGATCTTGATCCAGTCACCATGGCGCCAGATGCCAGGATACATGTCGAAATAGCTCGACAGATAGCGCTGGTTGCCAGGATCGTTCCAGAAGTACAGGGGCATGGAAGGAATGGGCCGCGTGCAGACCAGTTCTCCAACCTCGCCGATAACGGCTTGGCCTTGCTCGTTCCAGGCTTCAACCCGGCTGCCCAGCATGCGGCAGGGCATGCGGCCTGGTGACTCGGGCAGCTCGCGCACACTGCCGACGAAGGCGCCCGCAAAGTCGGTCCCGCCCGACATGTTGACCCAATATGGACCCCCACGCTCCGCGACGGCATGGGCGCGGCGCAGCTGGTCGCTTGCCCAGATCTGGACTTCGGCCGGTAGCGGCGACCCAGTGCTGCCGATGCTTCGAATCCGCGACAGATCACCGCAAGCCGTCAGATCAAGACCGTTCTTCATGCATTGCGCCCAGAACGCCGCCCCGGCCCCAAAAAACGTGACGCCCGCTGCGGCTGCAAAGCGCCACAACGTGGTCCAGTCGGGCCGCTCCTTGCTGCCGCTGGGATTGCCGTCGTAAATGCAACTCGTCGCCCCCAGAAGAAGCGAGGCGACCTGCAGGTTCCACATGATCCAGCCCGTGGAGCTGTACCAGTGGAAGCGCTCGGACTGCGATGGGGGTGAATCGCCCGCGTTGCCTGGGCCGTCCGTGGACTCGGACACCACAGCGGCCTGCTGCGGACTTGTTGCACAGCCCCTGCCGGACGGATAGGCGCCGTAGCTGCACGCAATGTCGTTGTGCAGGGCGCCCACCACAAACAACTCGACCATCACCCCCCCATGGCCATGCACGATGGGTTTGGGCAGGCCGGTGGTGCCACTGGAATACACCACCCACAGCGGGTGGTCAAACGGCACCCACAATGGCTCGAAAGTCTGCACTTCTGAATCATTTCGGCCCGTAGCGAGCGTGAAATCTTGTAGGTTTGCTCCTGTTTGTATAGCATCCAGGGGCAGGCCCAGTTCGCGCACCAACAGCACATGCCCCACGCTGGGCAAGGCCGCACACAGCTGCCCGATCACCTCGCGCCGGTCGTGATCGCGTCCGCCATAGGTCACTCCATCGCAGCCGATCAGCACCTTGGGTTCGATCTGGCGGAAGCGGTCGAGAACGGCGTGTGTGCCCATGTCGGGCGCACACACGCTCCAGATGGCCCCAATGCTGGCGGTGGCGAGAAAGGCCACCATGGCCTCGGGCGTGTTGGGCAGGTAGGCCACCACCCGGTCGCCACGTTGCACACCCAGCGCTTGCAGGTGCAATGCCAAGGACGCCACCTGCCGCCGCAGGTCGGGCCATGTCAGCTCGCGATGTTGGCCGCGCTCGTTGCGTGCCACGATGGCCGGCACACCGGCGTGGGCAGCCGGCTCCGTGTGCCGCAGCACCTGGCGCGCATAGTTCACCTGCGCGCCTTCGAACCAGACCGCGCCTGGCATGCGGTCCTGGGCCAGCACCTTCTTGTGCGGAGTGGGCGACTGCAACTCGAAGTAGTCCCACACGCTTTGCCAGAACGCGTCCAGGTCGCTCACTGACCACTGCCACAGCGCGTCGTAGCTGTCAAAGTGCAGGCCGTGCTGCGCTTGCAGCCAGCGGCGGTAGCGGGTGATCTGGGGGGTAGGGGTTGGCGGGTTCATGAGCCAAGCATAAGCAAGGGACGGATGGCGCCCGCGGCGCGCTCAGGGCCAAGCGGGCAGTTGGTGCTCGCGGGCCATCACCCGACGCCAGCGCCAGTCGGCCTCGGTCAACAGCCATTGCACACCAAAATCGGCCAGGCGGATCTTGTCGGCGTACCAAGGCTCGGCAGCCCGGGCCTGGGCCGCGGCGGCCATGCGCAGCCAGGCCCAGCCCAGCAGCAGCAGACCCATTGCGCGCAGGACGTCGTCGGCCACCCGCAGCGGCCATTCCGCGTCCTCGCGGGAACCCTCCACCAAGGCAGCCACCGCCGCGCGGGCCAAGGCCACCTGGTGGGTGAGTGCATTGGCCTGCAGCGGCACACTCGGCTGGTGGGCTGTGGCATCGGCCAGCAACTCGTTCAGCAATGCATCCAGGCGTTGTCCGCCATCGTCCAGGATCTTGCGCTGCACGAGGTCGATGGCCTGGATCTCGTTGGTGCCCTCGTAGATCATCGCGATGCGGCTGTCGCGCACGG
>CAYNWR010000502.1:0-2254 GCA_964400915.1 uncultured Burkholderiaceae bacterium | reverse complement strand
GCTTGGGGTCCTTGTTGCGAAGGTGGAACGACACCTGAAGCAGGCGCGGTGCCGGCTCACCCGGGCTCGCCGCCACGGCCGTGTCGATCAAGGCCTTCTGCTCCTCGGCCGTCGCCCCGGACCGCGCGCGCAGATCGATCAATGCCACCAGCGCCTGGACGTTTTTCGGGTCCTTGGCCAGAAGATCCTCGAAACGTTTGCGCGCCAATTCCGGCTTCTTGTCGGCCAAGTCCAGCCCCGCCAGTCCCGCTGCGGCCGGGAAATAGGTGGGCGACAAGGTCAAGGCCTTCTCGAACGCGGCCCGCGCGCCAGGCAGATCACGTTTGGCCACCAGGGTCTTGGCACGCAAATCGTGCACCAGCGGGTTGTTGGCTTGCTTTTTCTCCAGCGCATCGAGCGCCTGAAGCGCCTTGTCGAAATCGTTGCGCCGCAGATGCACGCTGATCAGCGCCAGATCGGCGCTCGTTCCGCTGTCGGACGCGGCGATGTCCGCCAGATCGCCCAACGCTTGTTCGGCCTGCCCGCTGCCCAATCGTGCCACCGCCAACGCCGTGCGACGCCGCGGGTCCTTGGGATCGAGCTTCGACGCCTGGGCAAACAGTTCGGCTGCACGCTTGGCATCGCCCGTCTGCAGGTACACCGCGCCGACGGCAAACAACATGTCCGGGTCTTTGGCGTAGGCCGTCAAGTTGGTCGGAATCGTCGCCAGCGCCTTGGACTGTTGCCCCGAGCTCAAGTAGGTCTGAATCAGCATTCGACGCGCGAGCGACGAGTCTGGGGCCGCCGAAAGCGCCTTGCTCAGGAACGTTTCCGCCTGAACCAGCGAGTTTGACAGCAACGCGATCGCACCGGCCAGTTGCAGCGAGTCTGGATGGTTGGGCGCCACCTTCAGCAACTGTTGCGACGACTCGCGGGCGGCCTTCAGATCCTTGGAAGCCAGCGCGAGCTGGGTCTGGTAGAACAAAACTTGCGGATGCCCACCTGCGACCTTGCGGGCTTGTGTCAACTGAGACTTCGCGTCGTCGACCTTGCCCATGCGCAGCAGCGTCGAGATCGCGGAAAAATGTGCCGGAAGTTGATTGGGCTTTGCTTCGATCGCCTTTCGATACGAGGCCAGCGCGCCCTCCTGGTCCGCCATCGCCAAAGCCTGGATGTCGCCCTTGAGGCGAAGGGCCTCAGCCTGTTTGGGGTCTTTGGCAATGACGGCGTTGGCGTCGGCCAGCGCCGCGTCGAAGTCACCCTGCGCCGCTTTGCGACGAGCCAACGACACCGTGGCCCCACTGTGGCCCGGTTGCGCCTTGAGGGCGTCCTGCAGGGCCTTCTCGTAGGCGGCCGCATTGTTCTGCGCAGCCCAGGCCCCAGCCACCGTCACCAGCAGGTCGGCCTGCGCGGCGCTATCCTGCAAGGAAACCTTGGAAAACTCGTCGGTCACCTTCTTGAACTTGCCCTGCGCGACCAGGGCCTCAGCCAGCTTGGGCAGCACGCTGGCGTCGGGCGCCTTGAGCTCACGGGCCTTATTCAACTCCACCTCGGCACCTGCGGCGTCGCGCAAGTCCAGCAGGGTGGTGCCCAGCAGCACCCGGGCCTCCACATGGTCGGATTTGGCCTGCAAGGCCGACTTGAGCTGGATGATGGCCGCCTTGCTGTCGTTCTTCGCCAGGTGCTCGCGCGCCGACTTGACGAGGTCATCGGGATTGCCGCCACCACAGGCAGCCAGCATGCCCACCAGCGCCAGACCCACTGCGATCCGGATCCATTGAATGTTCATTGCATCTTCCTTCGGCACCGTCGGAGCGAGGACCGCCAACGGCTACTTGTTCGTGATTCCCAGGCGCTGCATGAGGTCGTACAGCGTCGGACGGCTCACCCCCAGCAACTCGGCCGCGCGCACCACATTGCCATTGACACGTGCCATCGCCGTGATGATGGCCTTGCGTTCGGCCGCATCGCGCACCTGCCGCAACTCGATCACCGGCTCCTGATCTTCCTGCGGCGCCGCCAAGCCGATGTCCGCGCGCGACATCTGGGACCCGTCGGCCATGATCACCGCGCGCTTGATACAGTTTTCCAGCTCGCGCACATTGCCCGGCCACGGATGCGCTTCGATGGCCTTGACCGCGTCTTCCGACAGAGTCACCGTCGAGCGGTTTTGTTCCTGGGCGAAACGACGGGCAAACGCATGCGCCAGCAAGGCGGCATCGCCCACTCGCTGGCGCAGGGGTGGGATGTTCACCACGATTTCGGCCAGCCGGTA
>CAYNWR010000501.1:0-2258 GCA_964400915.1 uncultured Burkholderiaceae bacterium | reverse complement strand
CCTTGGCGGTGACGGCGCGCATGTCGTGCATCGCGCCGGTGCGGTAGTTGACGTGGGTGAGCATCAGCACGGCCGTGTCACCCTGAGCCAGGCGGGTGTCGAGGTGCCACGCATCGTCCAACAGCTCCAGACGCAGCCCATGTTGCGCGCACAAGGCCTGGGCGATGTAGAGGTCGGTCGGAAAGTTGCTGCGCTCGCTCAGCACCACGCGCGCCGGAGGGGCGCTGGCCTTGGCATCGGCAGCGGCATGAGTGGCGGCTGCGGCTTCGATGGAAATCGCCGCGCTGAGCACCTTGAACAGGTTGACCGAGGTGCTGTCGGTGGCCAGCACCTCGCCCTTGCCGGCACCGATCAACGGGGCGATCTTGTTGCCCAGGCGCTGGGGCAGGTCGAACCATCCGGCGCTGTTCCAGGCCCGGATCAACTGCTCGCCCCATTCGGCCGTGACCACCTGGGCGACACGCGCGGCGGTGGTGCGGGGCAAGGGCCCCAGCGAATTTCCGTCGAGGTAGATGACGCCTTCGGGCAAGTCGAACTGCTCGCGCAGTCCGCGCAACGGGTCGGTGGCATCGGCGCGCCGGCAATCCTCGAACGACAGTGGCCTAGGGGCGGGACAATGGGTTTCGGACATGGGCTGGGCTCAGTTGGGCAGGGCGCGCAGGACGGCACGAACGGGGGATGCGTCCGCATCCACCAGCTTCAGCGGCAGGGCGATCAATTCGTAGTCACCTTCGGGGATGGCGTCGAGCACCAGGTTCTCGAGCACGCGCAACCCGCGCCGGCGGATGACCTGGTGGCTGTCCAGTGTCTTGCTGGGGGCGGGGTCGATGCTGGCGCTGTCGATGCCCACCAGGCGGACACCCAGGTCGGCCAGGCGTTCGATGCAGTCCGGGTCCAGGCCCGCCAGATCACCGTCCCAGCGATCGACGGGCATCGCGGCATAGGTGCGCACGAGCACCCGGGGCGGCAGGTCGTCGGCGATCGCGTGGCGGATGTGTGTCCACCCCACCAGGCGGCCGGGCTCGATCGCATGGATCACGCGGCAGCGGCCCAGGTAGGCATCCAGATCCAGAGCGCCGACTGGCAAACCCAACGGGTCGTAGTGCAGCGGTGCGTCGGCATGGGCACCGACGTGGGGTGATAGCGTGATCGTGCTGACGTTGACCGGGCAGTCGGCACCGATGCGGGCGGCCCATGTCTGTTCATAGGCACGGTCGCCCGGAAACACCGGAGACCTTGCATTGACGGGCGGAGAAATGTCCCAGATCGCGCTTGCGCGGATCGGTTGGGTGGCATCGGCTTTCGGAGATGGCATGGCCGCAGTCTGCGACGAAGCCGACGGTCGTGGTGTCGGTTATTTCCAACAAGTCACACGCCACGGGCACGCCCGCAAAGGATGGGTCGACTGGTCTCGGCGCGCTGGGGATCAGCTCGACAGCCGATGGCGTTGGCGCGCAACGAGGCAGGCGTCGCTGCCCGCTTGCAGCTCCCGACAGGGGCCGGGCCGCCACTCGTAGATCCCGCAGATGGCCCGCTCGCCAATGTGTCCGCTCAGGGCTGCGCAGCGTGGCGGCGTGTGATCGGTGCCGTTGAGGCGGCAGGTCGTGGCGGTCACCGCGCCGGCGAGGCCATCGGGCACCGAACCGCCCGATGACTGCAACTCGTGAACCGAAAAATCGACCCGAAAGGCCGCACAACAGGCTCCGCAGGCTTGGCAATCAAAAAAAAGCATCTGAGCGAGCGCCCGCTAGGCGCAGTGTGCTACTCAAAATATAGCAAATCGCAACCCCTTGCGGGTCACGGCCTGTCGTCAGCCCTGCCGACCCAGCAGCAGGAACTCCATCAAGGCCTTCTGGGCGTGCATCCGGTTTTCGGCTTCGTCCCACACCACCGAGTGGGGACCGTCGATGACCTCGGCCGCAACCTCCTCGCCGCGGTGCGCGGGCAGGCAATGCATGAACAGCGCATCGGGTTTGGCCGCCGCCATCATCTCGGCGTCCACGCACCAATCGGCAAACGCCTGGCGCCGCACTTCGTTTTCGGACTCGAAGCCCATGCTGGTCCATACGTCGGTGGTCACCAGGTCGGCGCCGCGGCAGGCCTCCAGCGGATCGTCGAACACGCGGTAGCTGTCGCGGCTGCGCACACCGGCCACCGCCTGGTCGACCTCGTAGCCGCTGGGGGTGGACACGTGCACACGGAAGTCCAGGACTTCGGCCGCCTGCAGCCAGGTGTTGGCCATGTTGTTGCCATCGCCC
>CAYNWR010000500.1:0-2263 GCA_964400915.1 uncultured Burkholderiaceae bacterium | reverse complement strand
GATCGAGGTGCACATGGACGGCGGCATCCGCAGCGGCCAGGACGTGCTCAAGGCCCTGGCGCTGGGCGCCAAGGGCACCTACATCGGCCGCGCCTTCAACCACGGTCTGGGTGCCATGGGCGAGGCAGGCGTGACCCGCGCGCTGGAGATCATCCACAAGGAGCTCGACCTCACGATGGCCTTTTGCGGCCGTACCGATATCCAAGCGGTGGACCGCAGCATCCTGTTGCCCGGCACGTTTTGATGGGCGATGCGTCCCTGGCCCCGCCGATGGGCCGCCAAGTGCCGGATCGCTGATTCCTGCCGCCCTGGCTCCTAGCGCGTGCCCCCCGCGCGCGGCGCCAGCGACACCAGGTGTGCGTGCAGGGCGCGCAGTTCGGTGTCGTCGATTTTTGCCAAGGATTCGAAGGGCATCACACGCACCGAGCGGCCATCCGGTGCCCGACCGGATCGCATCATCGCCACAAAGGCCTCGACATTGGTGTACCGCGCCATGACGCTTTCAGTGCCCGGCGTCAGGTTGGGCGCCGCCGGCCAGTCCGGAGGTCCACCCGGGATGCGCCCGCCCGACAGCCCAGGCCCATGGCAGCCGATGCACATGTTGGCTGCATAGGCGCCAGACGATGTGGATGCGGGGGCCGCGGCAGCCCCCCCGACTGCGACAACACGTTCGACGGCATCCGGGATGAGGCCGAACCCGAAGGCCAGGCGCGCTGGCAGCGGAAGCTCGACCACTGCGGCCTCTCCAGCGGCCGGTGGCAAGGATCGGACATAAGCGGTCAGCGCCGCAAGATCGGGGTCGGTGAGCCTTGCATAGTCTTCAGCGGGCATCACCCGCACAGCACGCCCATCGGGCTTCACGCCATGGCGCAAGGTGCGAACCCAATCCACTTCCCGATAGGCCTTGGTCACCCCCGCCTGCGTGATGTTGGGGCCAACGATCCGCAGCCCTGCGCCCCCACTGGCAAATTCCCGCCCCGTCCCGGCTGCACCATGGCAATCGACGCAACCGCGCGTCTGGTACAGGTAGCGCCCGCGCTCCAGAGCCATGGCGTCTTGAACATAGGCCAGGGGCTTGGCATCAACTTGCACCACACGGTCGGCCTTGCGGCCCGCCAGGAACAGGCCCATGGCCACGACGACGGCCATGGCCAGCACCAAGGCCGCCAGCCCCCAGCCGATCACTCGCCCCCATCGCTTGCCTGTTGCCATGATTGACCCCTTTCTGCGGTTCTGAAATCTTACGGGTTCGACGCCTTACGGCATGCCACGCCTGGCGGATGCGCCATTGCTGCCACGTCGCCGACAATGGGCCTATGGGACTGCCTTCGCTGCCGGATTGGTCATGGATTGTCATTGTGGTGGCCGCAGCGTTCACGCAGACCGTCCGCAACACGGCCCAGCGCAAGCTCACAGGCACCGTCGGCACCTTGCCCGCCACCTGGGTGCGCTTTCTCTATGGCCTGCCGTTTGCCGCAGCCGCCGTGATCGGCCTTCAGTTGCTTGGCGAACATTACGGCCCAGCTCACGGGTGGACGCTGCCAGTGATCCATTGGCCTTTTCTGGTTTGGCTGACCATCGGAGCGGTCGGCCAGTTGCTGGCCACTGCGTTCATGTTGGCATCGATGCGCGAGCGCAATTTTGTCATTGGTGTCGCTTATTCCAAAACCGATGTGCTGCAAGTGGCATTGTTTGGCGCACTATTTTTGGGCGAAATCCCTGGGTTGGCGGCTGGGCTTGGCATGCTCGTCGCCACCGTGGGTGTCATCCTGGTTTCGTGGCCGCGCAAAAGGCCAGACCCACAGGGTGGGACGACCGTGGCGGCGCACAGCGATGACAGCGGGCGCCACCGTCCAGTCCGAACTTTCCTGATCGGCCCGGCCGCCATCTGGGGCCTCGCGTCCGGGGCTGGATTTGCATTTTCGGCGGTGGGTTACCGCGGTGCAGCGTTGGCCCTGCAGGCGCACAACCCCGACTATTCACCCTGGTTCATTGGTGCATGGGGTGTCTTGCTCGCCCAAATTCTGCAGTCGGCCCTGCTGGGCGCGTGGATTGTCTGGCGACAGCGCGCCGCCCTGGCAGCCGTGGTGCGGGCCTGGCGCCTGTCGCTGCTGGCGGGTGCCATGGGTGCCTTGGCCTCGCTGGGGTGGTTCACCGCTTTCGCCATGCGCGCCGCTGCCGACGTGCGCGCCATTGGGCTGGTGGAAGTCGTCTTCAGTGTGTTGGTGTCCAGCCGCTTGTTGCGTGAAAGCCTCAGCGTCAC
>CAYNWR010000499.1:0-2267 GCA_964400915.1 uncultured Burkholderiaceae bacterium | reverse complement strand
GCAACGGCTACATCAACGAATACCCGACCGGCCGCCTGCTGCGCGACGCCAAGCTGTACGAGATCGGCGCCGGCACCAGCGAAATCCGCCGCATGCTGATTGGTCGCGAGCTGTTCGCCGAAACCGTGTGACACCCGGATCAAGCCATGTGGAGCGAAACCTACCGCGGTACCGTCTATCCCTGGCATTGCGATCACATGGGGCACATGAACGTCATGTGGTACGTGGGCAAGTTCGATGAGGCCACCTGGAACTTCTTTGCGGGCCTGGGCATGAGCGCGGCCTGGCTCCAATTCAGTGGCGGCGGCCTGGTGGCCGCCGAACAGCGCCTGGCCTACCTCAGCGAGCTGTTGCCCGGCGACACCCTGGTGGTGCGCTCGGCCGTGCTGGAGGTGCGCAACAAGACGATCCGCTTCGTGCACCACATGCACGAAGGCACCAGCAACCGCCTGGCCGCGGTCTGCCAATTGATCGGCGTGCACATCGACGCGCAGGCACGCAAGTCCAGGCCACTGCCGGCAACGTTTCTGGACCAGGCACGCGCCCGGGTGACCTCTGTTGAACTTCCCTGGGATGCGGCAGCATGAGCGACAACAACGGCGACGACATCGACATCCTTTTTCAGCACAACCGCCGCTGGGCGGCGCAGACCGAGGCGCGCGAGCCCGGCTTCTTCACGCGCCTGGCCCAGCAGCAGAATCCCAAATACATGTGGATCGGCTGTGCCGACAGCCGCGTGCCCGCCAACCAGATCACCGGACTCGATCCCGGCGAGGTGTTCGTGCACCGCAACGTTGCCAACGTCGTGGTGCACAGCGATCTCAATGCCCTGTCCACCATCCAGTTTGCAGTCGACAACCTCCAGGTGCAGCACATCATCGTGGTGGGGCACTATGGTTGCGCGGGCGTGCGAGCGGCCTTGAAGGGCATCCGGGTGGGCCTGGCCGACAACTGGCTGCGCCATGTCCAGGATGTGCGCATGCGCCATCGCAAGCGCCTCGATCACCTTGAACCGGAGCAGCAGGAGCACGCCCTGTGCGAGATGAATGTCATCGAGCAGGTGGGCAACGTGGCCTTGTCGACGGTGCTGCAGGACGCCTGGGCGCGTGGACAAACGGTGGCGGTGCACGGCTGGGTCTACGCCGTGAGCGACGGCCTGCTCAAGAACCTCGACTGCACGATGCAGGGCCCCCAGGACGTGATGCCCGCCTACCAGGCCGCCCTCAAACGCTACCCGCGCGGTCCCGAATCGCCTGCCTGAGCGTTTCCAAGGCCGCCCCCGATCGCCCGCCCATGTTCCCGCGCCGCCTCGAATCGCCGCTTGCCTTCGATATCGCCAAGGCGATGCTGGATGGATTCAACCGCCACTACCAATTGTTTCGGGCCGAGTCGGCGCGCGCCAAACACCGCTTTGAAACCGCCGATTGGCATGGCCAGCAGCGAGCCCAGCGCGAGCGCATCGAGTTCTATGACCTGCGCGTGCGCGAATGCACCCAACGCCTGGATCGCGAATTCAAGGCCGAAACCCTGGAGATGGCGACCTGGCAGGAAATCAAGCTGCACTTCATCGGTTTGCTGGTGGACCACCGCCAGCCCGAACTGGCCGAAACCTTCTTCAATTCGGTCACCACCAAGATCCTGCACCGCAGCTACTTCCACAACGATTTCATCTTCGTGCGGCCCGCCGTCAGCACGGAATACATCGAGAACGTCGAATCCGCCGCCCGGCCCACCTACCGGGCCTGGTACCCCAGCGAGGAGGGCATGCACGACGCTGTCGCCGCCATGCTGCGGTCCTTCGACCTGCACGTGGGTTTCGAGGATTTCGACCGCGACGTAGCTCATGTGGTGCAGGCGATGCGTGCACGCCTGGGCTCGGCACGCCTGCGAACCAATTTCCAGTTCCAGGCGCTGTCCAGCCTGTTCTTTCGCAACAAGGGAGCCTACGTGGTGGGCAGGGTGATCAACGGGTTCACCGAGATCCCCTTCGCGCTGCCGATCCTGCACGCCGGTGACGGCGGCAAGTTGCGTGTCGACGCGGCCCTGTTTGGCGAGGACGATCTGCTGCTGCTGTTTTCCTTCGCGCGCGCCTACTTCATGGTCGACATGGAAGTGCCCAGCGCCTATGTGCAGTTCCTTCGCAGCCTGATGCCGCGCAAGCCGCGCAACGAGATCTACAGCGCCCTGGGTCTGCAAAAGCAGGGCAAGACCCTGTTCTATCGCGACTTTCTCTACCACCTGCGCCACTCCAGCGACAAATTCCGCAT
>CAYNWR010000498.1:0-2271 GCA_964400915.1 uncultured Burkholderiaceae bacterium | reverse complement strand
AGCGAAAGACTGGGCTACGCCAGTGCTGCCTCGTTCTCACGCGCCTTCGCGCAATCGGTGGGTTTGTCGCCCAGAGCCTGGCTTCAGGATCGCCAAGCTTAGGCGCCCGCGCGGGCTCGCCTCGGGGTGAGGGACAGCGGCTCGAACGTCAGCAAAAAGGAGCGATGTGCGAACGGTAGGAACTGGCCGAGACTGAGCGATCAAGAACCACCTGAACAGCGGACCTAGAGGTTGCACCACAGCGAGCGGCAATTCATGCCCACAGCTGCATTCACGGCACCACCCATTGCCGAACATCTTTAGCTGCGTGGCATTTTCTCGAAATCGCTCAGGGCCGCTGCGCGGAAGGCAGGCAGGCGCTCACAGGTTTCGGCCAAGGCAATCAGGTCGGCGTGGGCGGTGTGTGAAAGCACGTCACCCATCCGGTCCTTCATGTACCAGATCAGCGTCGTGATCATGACATCGGCATGGGTGAGAGCCGGCCCGCAAGCAAAGGGGGTGGCAAGGCGGCGCGCAAGTTCATCAAGGCCGGCGCGAGCCTGGCCGAGGCAGCGGTCAAGCCAAACGGTGCTTCGATGTTCGGGGGGATGAAAGTGCCGCTCGTAGACCACGGCCCCGACCTTTTCGAGGGTGCCTTGGGCCAGGGCGGTCATCTGAAGAACCTGTCGGCGCGCGGAGCCAGAGCGGGGGATCAACGCGGCCTCACCCGCCTGCTCATCAAGGTGGTCAAGGATCGCGGCACTATCAATCAGCACCTCGCCGTCGTCCAGGACGAGGGCCGGAATGCGGGTCAGGGGGCTGATCTTCGCGACCGCCTCCGCATCTCCAAAGACTGAGCGCGTGTCGCGTGTGAAGGGCATGCCGTAGTGGTGCAGCGCGACTGCAACGCGGCGAGTGACCGGGCTGTCATATTGGCCGACGAGGATCATTGGGCGGGCCCTTGAGCAAGGTGGATTCGCACAATACCCGATTGCCTTCGACCACCCATGCCTGCTTTTGGCCGCAACCAGCAGACCTCGCCCGCCTTGGTTCGAAGCAGCCGGCCTGCAAGCCATGAACTGCGACCGGCCCGGGCGAACTGGCGCTACATTTCCAAGGCTGGCTGCCTGCTTGCGAAAGGATCATCGTGCACCTTATCCTTGCCCTTGCCACCGGACTTCTTCTTGCTTCCTGCGCCGTGCCACCTCAGCCCAACCACGTAGCGAGTCAGGTGCCGCCGGCGATCGCGGCCCGGCTGCAGCAGTTGGGCCGCGTGGTCGATCCGCCGCGAACAGCCGAGATTTATGCGCCGCTCGCGCGCAAGGAACCCTACGCGGGCGTGAAGGCCACACGCGATGTCGCCTACGGCCCGGATGCGCGCCACCGCCTGGATGTCTTCGAGCCACAGACCCAGGCAGGGGCGCGCCCGGTGCTCGTGTTCGTGCATGGGGGCGGCTTCACGGCCGGCAACAAGCGCACCGGCACCAGCCCCTTCTACGACAACATCATGCTGTGGGCCGTGGCCAATGGCCTGGTCGGCGTCAACATGACGTACCGGCTTGCTCCGCAGCATCCATGGCCCGCGGCGCAGGAGGACATTGCGGCGGCTCTTCGGTGGGTGCATGGCAACGTCCGCAGCCACGGCGGTGATCCCACGCGAATCTATCTGATGGGCCATTCGGCCGGCGCTGCGCACGTCGCGCACTATGTGGCCCATCCGCGTTTTCACGTGCAGCCGGGGGGTGGCATTGCCGGCGCGATGATCGTCTCCGGCCTGTTCGTCGTTCCCCCCGGAGCGATGAACACGCCGATCAACGCCTATTTCGGCAAGGACAGCTCGCAACATGCCGCTCAATCCGCGCTGCCCGGGCTGGCCTCGGCGCGGGTGCCGCTGCTGTTCGCGTTCGCCGAGCTGGACCCGCCCGAATTCCCGCTGCAGGCGAAGCTGCTGGAGGACGCGCTGTGCGCCGCAAATCGCTGCCCGCGCATCCATTGGCTGCTGGGTCAAAGCCACATGTCGGAGGTGTATTCGATCAACACCGACGATCGCGCACTGACGGATCTGATGCTGGCCTTCATGCGCGGGCAACGCTGAACAACAAGGCGTCGGCGCGCTCGCAGCAGCGCCCTCCCAAACCCCTCAAGCCTTCACCTCCACCACCGGCACAAAGCCACCAAAGATCATGCGCTTGCCGTCAAAGGGCATGGGTGGGTTGCCGGGTGTGGCCGGGTCCATGCGGGGGTCTTCGATCAGCTTTTTCATGCCGGCGTCGCGTGTGGCCTTGTCCGGCC
>CAYNWR010000497.1:0-2276 GCA_964400915.1 uncultured Burkholderiaceae bacterium | reverse complement strand
CATGTCCATGCGCGGCGCGGCCACCATCACGTCGCCGGCGGTCTGGTCGGCCATGCGGATCACGCCTTCGAGCATCACCCGCGCATCGGCGCCAATGATCTGGTTGTGTTCGGCTTCGGCCAGGGTCTCGATGAGCTCTTCGCGCGAATCGGGCCCAGGGTGAATGAACTCGGCCAGTTTGCGCAGCAGGCTGCGCTTGTCTTCGCGTTCGTGAACGCGTGCGCCAGATGGCGCAGGGTGAGGGTCGGACACTGCGGTCGAGCCGGGCGAATCGCTTGCGGGATCGTCCGGCGCTGGTTGCGAGGCCTCAAGGATAGCGGATTCGTTTGACGCTTCCGTGATGGCGCCGCGCTCACCCGGGTGCGCCAGCATGAGCCGCCGAAACTGCTGGGTGCCGCGCTTGATGCGGTAGTCCGCCAGCGCGATCTGCTCGTCGATCAGCTCGGCCACGCGCGTGTCGAACGTGGCCGCCGGCAGCATCAGGCGCGCCTCGCTTTCGGGGCCGTCGCGCTCGACGATGGCGCCCGCGCTGCGCGCGATGGCCAGCATGGGTGCGTTTTCGCTCAAGGCGTGGATGATGAGGGTGCCCACGCCCTCGTTGCGCGCGTGGATGGCCGCGCGCTCGAACAGGCGCTTGCCCAGGCCCCGTCCGCGCTGGTCGGCCGCCACCGAGACGCCGAACTCCGCGCAGCGGTCCTGGCAGGTGGCCAGGGACGGGCCACATTCGGCGTCCAGTGCCAGGTGCGCCATGGCCACGATGTTCAGGCGCCGGTTGAAGATGCCGAACAACTCGTCGCGTTCGAAATTCAGGCCGCTCACATACCGTTCAATCTGCTCGTCGGTGGCCGCATAGCCAAACCGCAGGTAACGGTCGTGGGGTTCCAGCGCCAGCAGGTGCTTGAGGATGCGCGGGCGCTGGGCCTGGCCCAGCGAGCGGATGGGAACGATGGGCAAAGCGCTGCCCGCGGCGCCATCCTTGCTGGTGCCGGGGTGCAGCAGTTCCAGACCTGCCTTGAGCGAGTGCTGGATCAAACCTTTAGTCGGTCCCATGCCGTCTATTTAAGGGTTAACCCGTAGACTTGGCAATCTAATTGCCCGGATATCCACAACCCAATCAGGGCGGCGACTGATTAAGTGGGCGCCTGCTCACAGGGAAACCGAAGCTGTGGCTTTGATCCGGTCGATCACAAAACTCGATCGGCAATCGCGCACGGCGGGGTGGCGCAGCAGGGTTTCGGTGAGAAAGCGCGCATAGTGCGGCATGTCGCGCACGACGACGCGCAGCAGATAGTCCATTTCGCCGGTGAGCGCGACGCAGTCCAGCACCTCGGGCCAGGTCTGCACACTGGCCCGAAACGCCTCGGTGGGCGCATGGCGGCCGCCCTCGACGTTCTTTTCCAGGCGCACGTTGAGGTAGACCGTCAGGGTGGATCCCAGGGCGGTGGGCGCCACGTGGGCCGTGTAGCCGCGAATCACCCCCGACTGCTCCAGGCGCTTGACCCGCCGCTGCACCGCGCTGGGCGACAACCCCACCTGCGCCCCCAAGCGCTCGTAGCTCGCGCGCCCATCGTCCTGAAGCAAGCCCAGGATGCGTTGATCAAGCGGATCCAGTGTGTCCATGGACCGATTTTGCAGGAATCCTGCAAGAATTGGTCACAAGGTGCGTGAAAACGCAAACACCCTGCGCAGGCTTGGCGCTACAGTTCGGCCGAGCAACTGCTGCGCACACGGCTTGCCTGCTGCGCAGCGCTTCCCCCGCCGAATGTGTCTCGTCACCCCGCCCGAAGGAGTCCAGCACCATGGCCGATCTGTTTGACAACCCGATGGGCCTGTGTGGGTTCGAGTTCGTCGAGTTCGCCTCTCCCACGCCGGGTGTGCTCGAGCCCCTGTTCGAGAAGATGGGTTTCGCGCTGGTGGCGCGCCACCGCAGCAAGGACGTGCTGCTGTACCGCCAGGGCGACATCAACTTCATCCTCAACCGCGAGGCCAAGGGCTATGCCGGCTACTTTGCCGCCGAGCATGGGCCCAGTGCCTGTGCCTTGGCGTTCCGGGTGCGCGATTCGCACAAGGCCTACGCTCGGGCGATTGAACTGGGCGCACAACCCATCGAAGTGCCCACCGGGCCCATGGAGCTGCGCCTGCCGGCCATTAAGGGCATCGGCGGCGCGCCCCTGTACCTGATCGATCGTTTCGAAGACGGCAAGAGCATCTACGACATCGATTTCGAGTTCCTGCCGGCGTATGCCGATCTGAACGCGCGACACCCACGCGGGCAC
>CAYNWR010000496.1:0-2283 GCA_964400915.1 uncultured Burkholderiaceae bacterium | reverse complement strand
CCGACGAGGATTTCGCCGTCGTCCTGGTACGCAATGATGGATGGCGTGGTGCGTGCGCCCTCGCTGTTTTCAATGACCTTGGTGTTGTTGCCTTCCATGATGGCCACACACGAATTCGTGGTACCGAGGTCGATGCCAATGATCTTTCCCATTTGAGACTCCTTGAGCGACGGAATGTCCGATCCCGTCGAAATGTTTAACTTGATCTGAGAAGTTCGGCCAAAACCCTGAATTTCAAGGGTGAATCAGGACTTTGGGGCCGCCACGGTGACCAGGGCCGGTCGCATCATGCGTTCGGCAATCGTGTAGCCCTTCTGAAGCACGGCCACCACCGTGTTGGGCTCCTGGTCGGCCGGCACCATGCTCAGGGCCTGGTGCCGGTTGGGGTCGAACTTCTCGCCGGCAGCGGGTGCAACCGGCAGCACCTTGTTGCGCTCCAGTGCGCTTTGCAATTGCTTGAGTGTGGCCAGAGCGCCTTCGCGAATCTGCGTGGCGCTGGCTTCCTGGATCGCCAGACCGGCTTCAAGGCTGTCGACCACCGGGAGCATGCTCTCGGCAAAGGCTTCGACGGCAAAACGCCGCGCTTTGGCAATTTCCTCGTCCGCCCGCCGGCGGGCATTTTCGGAGTCGGCCTTGGCGCGCAGGTACTGGTCGGCCAGTTCGGCGGACTTGGCCTTGAGCGTGGCCAGTTCGGCCTGCGTGGCAGCCAGCAGATCTGCGAGGCCCTCGCCAGGTTCGGACCCGGCCGGCGTTGCGGGTGCCGCGTCGCTTCCCGTGGGCTGCGATGACGGCTGTTGTTGGGATGGATTGACAGGATCGACCATGGCGGAATTGAATCGATTGACGACGGGGATTCTTCGAAAGCGGGGTGGGCGCCAAGGGCAACCCATGCGTTGCACGGCCCCTTGTGTGGGGTGTGCCGCCGGGTTGTCCGAGCGCGGCTGCAATCGATCTGGGGGCGAACTTCGCCCTTTCAAGCGTGTGGATATCGATTTTCTGCCGGTTTCGGCCAAAAAAGACCTGAAAACAGGCATCGCACCCGCATCCCAGGCGGTCTGCGGGTTCCTGGGCCCGGTCGGGCTTCAGGCCAGGGCGAGCAGCTCGACGTCGAACTTCAGCGTGGCATTCGGCGGGATGACCCCACCCGCACCACGTGACCCATATCCCAGCTGCGCAGGAATGATCAAGGTGCGGCGTCCTCCGACCTGCATGCCGGCGACGCCTTCGTCCCAGCCCCGAATCACCATGCCCGCACCGAGGCTGAAACGGAATGGATCGCCCCGATCACGGCTTGAATCGAACTTGCCGCCTTGCGCGCCGTCGTTGTAGAGCCAACCCGTGTAGTGAACGGTCACCTCGTGGCCGGGCGCGGCCGTGTCGCCGCTGCCGGCCTGGATGTCTTCGTATTGCAGACCGCTGGGTGTGGTGATCATAAAAAAGATAGCAAAGAGTTGAATATGGTAGCTCGCTACCAGCCAAAAAGAAAGAAAACAGACCTACAAGAGCCGACGCTGCGCAAGATCCTTCATGAGGGCGCTGACGCCGTAGGTCCAAGGCGCGATCCGGTCGCAATGGTTCACGCGGTTGACCAGCGCACCGAGCTGCGGGGCCGCCACCGAGACCGTATCACCCAGCACGTGCGTGAACCCCTGGCCAGGGCCCAGGCGGTCTTCCGTGGGTGCAAACATGGTGCCCATGAACAGGACGAAGCCATCGGGATACTGGTGGTAGTCGCCGATGGTCTGGCGCACCAGCTCGATCGGGTCACGGCTGATCTTCTTCATCGTGCTCGTGCCCTTGAGTTCGTAGCGCTGTGCGCCGGCCTCGGGCTCAGGACCGAGCACGCGCAGGGAGAGATCGCATTGGCGCACGTCCTGGATGCCGAAGTCGGGATCGAACAGGCGAATGAAAGGGCCGATCGCGCAGCTGGCGTTGTTGTCCTTGGCTTTTCCCAGCAACAAGGCGCTGCGGCCTTCGAAATCGCGCAGGTTGACGTCGTTGCCGAGGGTCGCGCCGACGATCGTCCTCTTCGAGGAGACGACGAGCACCACCTCGGGCTCCGGGTTGTTCCAGGTCGAGCGCGGGTGCAGGCCGGCGTCCATGCCGTGGCCGACCGCCGACATCGGCTGCGCCTTGGTGAAAATCTCCGCGTCCTCGCCGATGCCGACCTCGAGATACTGCGACCAGGCGCCGGCCGCGATCAGCGCCTTCTTGCGCTCGAGGGCCTGGGGCGAGCCGGGCTTCAGACGCTTGAGATCCCCACCGAGCTGGCGGTTGACGCTG
>CAYNWR010000495.1:0-2286 GCA_964400915.1 uncultured Burkholderiaceae bacterium | reverse complement strand
GGCACGATGGCCGGGGGCATCGCGCACGATTTCAACAACATCCTGGGGGCGATCCTGGGCAATGCCGATCTGGCCCTGGCAGAACTGACACACACAAGCAGCGCCGATCAGCGTGTGCAGACCAGTCTGCAGGAGATCGTCAAGGCGGGCCGACGGGCACGCGATCTGGTACGTCAGATCCTGAGCTTCAGCCGCAACGATCCACCCAGGCTCGAACGCCTGCTGCTGGCGGACATGGTCGACGAATGTGCGCGCCTGCTGCGTGTCACCCTGCCGCCGGGCGTCCAGCTCGACGTGCCGCCGCCCGCCGAGGCCTTGTACGTGCTGGCCGATGCCACGCAGATCCAGCAGGCCGTGCTCAACCTGGGCGCCAATGCGGTGGCGGCCGTGGCGGGCGTGCAGGCCCTGGAGGGGGCACCCGGGGGCACGGTCACCATCGACATGGAACGCGTGGACCTGCTGGCCTCGCTGCTGCCGGGCCAGCGTCTGCAGTCCGCCGACAACCCCACCGTGCCCTGCGCGGCCTTGCGTGTGCGCGACACCGGCGCGGGGATGGACACGGCCACCCTGGCGCGCATCTTCGAGCCTTTCTTCACCACCAAGCCTGTGGGTCAGGGAACCGGCCTGGGTCTGGCGGTTGTGCACGGTGTGATGGCGCGGCACGGCGGCTTTGTCGATGTGCAGAGCACGCCGGGATCGGGCAGTTGCTTTTCGCTGTACCTGCCCCTGGCCGACGAACAGGCCGCTGCCAGCAACCCGGTGCGCAGCGGCGCGGCCGACGCGCCCCTGCGCCTGCGCGAGCGGCCCGGCATGGGCAAGCAGGTGATGTATGTCGACGACGACGAGGCCCTGGTGTTCCTGGTGCAGCGCGTCCTGCGCCGCCTGGGCTATCAGGTTCAGGCCCACACCGATCCCGATGCCGCGCTGCAGGCGCTGCGCGAGGCGCTCGCGGCGGTGGACATGCTGGTGACCGACTACAACATGCCCGGGCGCAGCGGCCTTGAGCTGCTGCGGGCGGTGCACGCATTGGCCCCCGATCTGCCCGTGGCGCTGGCCTCGGGCTATGTCACGGCCGATATTGAAGACGAAGCGCGCGCGGCCGGGGCGCGGGCCCTGATCCACAAACCCAACGATGTCGACGAGTTCTGCCGCACGGTGCAGGCCCTGATCGAGGCCGGGCCGGGTGCCAAACCATGATTCAACTCAAAGGCCTCACCTTGCGCCGCGGGGCTCGCGTGCTGCTCGATGCCGTCCAGCTCACATTGCACCCCGGCGAAAAGGCCGCTCTGGTCGGGCGCAACGGCGCCGGCAAGTCCAGCCTGTTTGCGCTGCTGCTGGGCCACCTGCATGAGGACGCGGGCGATTGGTCCATGCCCGCCGCCTGGCGCGTGGCGCAGGTTGCGCAGGACATGCCCGCCACCGACGACGATGCCACGCAGTTCGTGATGGACGGTGACACCGGCCTGCTGGCCGCACAAGCGCAGCTGCAGCGGGCCGAGCGGGCAGGCGACGGCGAGGCCATCGCCCACGCCCACATGGTGCTGCACGACGCCGGTGCCCACGACGCCAAGGCGCGCGCACAGACCCTGCTGCTGGGGTTGGGCTTTGCGCCGTCCGAGCTGGACCAGCCCGTGAACGCGTTCTCGGGCGGTTGGCGCATGCGCCTGCAACTGGCACGTGCGCTGATGTGCCCGTCCGATCTGCTGCTGCTGGACGAGCCCACCAACCACCTGGACCTGGACGCCCTGGTCTGGCTGGAAGCCTGGCTGCGCCGCTACGAAGGCACCTTGATCGTCATCAGCCACGACCGTGATTTTCTGGACGCGGTGACGCAGATCACGCTGCACATCGACAACGCGACGCTCACCCGCTGGCGTGGCAACTACAGCGCCTTTGAAGACCAGCGCGCCGAACAACTGCTGCTGCGCCAGCAGGCCTACGTGCGCCAGCAGGACAAGATCGCCCACCTGCAGCACTTCATCGACCGCTTCAAGGCCAAGGCCACCAAGGCCAAACAGGCCCAAAGCCGCGTGAAGGCGCTCGAGCGCATGGAGCGCCTGGCGCCGGTGCTCACCGCAGCGGACTTCCAGTTCGAATTCCGCGAACCGCCCAGCCTGCCCAACCCGATGCTGAGCCTGCGCGACGTGACGGCCGGTTACGACGCGGCAGCGCCCGTGTTGCGCAGCGTCAGCGCCAGCGTGCTGGCCGGCCAGCGCATCGGCATCCTGGGCGCCAACGGCCAGGGCAAATCCACCCTCGTCAAGACAATCACCCAGGGCAGTCCCC
>CAYNWR010000494.1:0-2286 GCA_964400915.1 uncultured Burkholderiaceae bacterium | reverse complement strand
CTAGACGAGGGTCAGCGCCCGCCTGAAATGAAATTCTCTATCCATCGAATCTGCTCGGGGACGTTCAATGCAGGCGCATGCCCGCAGCCTGGCACTTCGATGACCTGGAGACACTCGCGTGCTCCTGGCCCGCGGGTTCGCATCTGCTCGATGGTTTCGGGCAACACCAGATCGCTTTGCGCCCCACGCAGGCACAACACTGGAAGGCTCAGCAGGTCCCAGTGCATCCAAAGCTGGTAGTCATCCGGGTAATGGGTGAATTGTTGAACCATCGCCGGGTCGTAGTGTGGTGTCCAGCGCCCGTTGGGCAGTCGCCGAGCCGAGGTCTGGGCGAGCCGTCTCCATTGGTCGTCCGTCAGTCGCCCAAAAGGCTGGTACACCCGACGAAAGAAGCCCTCCAACTCCAATTGGGATGCAAAGTCGGGTGGCTGGCCAGCGTACGCCTTGATGCGCTCAATGGCCGGCGCGGCCAACTGTGGTGCGTTGTCATTCAGCGTGAGGGTTTTGATCCTGTCGACCAGGCTAGGTTCGAACAGACCCGATGCGCAGACGGTTCCGATGGCGCCGCCCATCGATGTGCCCACCCAATGAATCGAATGCAGGTTGAGCTGCTCCACGATTTGCCGAGCAATGCGGGCGTAGAAGGCCAGGCAGTATTCGTGCTTCGGATCCGGGCTCCACTGGGAGAAGCCCCGACCCAATGTGTCCGGACACACAACTCGCCAACCCTGGCCGGCCAGATGCTGTGCCAGTTCGTCGAAGTCACGCCCCGTGCGCGCCAGACCATGCCAAGCCAGGACACAGCCGCGTTGGGGCGCCATGGGCTGCCAGTCCAGCACGTGAATTTCGCGTCCTGCACAAGAAAGGTAATGCGAGTGCATCGCCACGTCGGAGGTGTCGCTGGTCATGGATGTGTACCCGTGCCCGACGTTCGGCCCTGGCGCAATCGCCCCACAATCCCCGTGGGAAAGTAGTAGACGGCAATCACAAACAGCAGCCCCAGCCACAACAGCCAACGGTCGGGAGACACAAGCGCCGCCAGCATCGGGATGCCTTCGGCGGCGCCATGAAAAAGCTTCAGGAGATCCTGCAGGTAGCTTTGCGCAACCAGAAACAAGGCCGAGCCTATGGCGGCACCATACAAGGTGCCCATGCCTCCAATGACCACGATCAACAGCACATCGAGCATGATCTCGAAAGAAAGCGAGGTGTCAGGTCCGTTGTAGCGCAACCAGATGGCCAACATGGCGCCGGCGACACAGGCAAACATGGCCGACAACACACTCGACACCGTTCGAAACACGACCACTCGGTATCCAATGGCTTCGGCGCGGAACTCGTTTTCGCGAATGGCCAGCAACACGCGCCCAAAGGGCGAGTTCACGATGCGCAGCAAGGCCACAAAACACAAGGCTGCCACCACCACCAACAAGTAGTAGGCGAGCACGCGTCCATCGATCACAAGCCCGAGAACTGGATCGTCGAAAGGCTCGAAGCTGGGTGACAGCCAGATGGGAACCTTGAAGCTCAGCCCGTCTTCTCCACCGGTCAGGTCGGACCATTGCGACGCCAAAGTCTGGAAGGCCGAAGCAACCGCCAACGTGATCATGGCAAAGAAGATGGCCCGAACGCGCAACGAAAACAGGCCAATCATCAGTGACAGCACAAAGGCCGTCAGCAAGGAAATGCCAAAGCCCACCATCACGGCGTCCCAGCCCGGACCCATGCGATGGCTTGCAATGGCGATTCCATACGCGCCGATGCCGAAGAACATCGTGTGAGCAAAGCTCACGATGCCGGTGTAGCCCAGCAGGAGGTCGAAGCTTGCGACGAGCACCAGAAAGACCAGGATCTTGGCAGCCACAGCGAGGGCCTTGACCCCGGGCAAGACAAAGGGCGCCAGCAGCAGGACGCCCACCAGCATGATCAGCATCGCCGTCAGCCACCGGTTTCGGGGCAAGTCGTCGGACAAAAGTCGGCGCAACATGGGTGGGTGTTCAGTCTTCAGCGATTGGCCACGGGGTCAAGCCCCTGAGGACGCCACAAAAGGATCAGCGCCATCAAGGCGATATTGGAAAACAGCGCGAGCTTGGGTACCAGAAAGCCCGTGTAGTTGGCCATCAAGCCCACGAGCATGGCACCGACCAGTGCGCCAGTGGTCGAACCCAGCCCCCCCATGATGATCACGATGAAGATCAGGATGTTGACCTGTGCCCCCATTGGCGGCACGACGCTTTGCTGGTAGAGCCCCCCGAGAACACCCCCCAGGCCGGCCACGGCACTGCC
>CAYNWR010000493.1:0-2291 GCA_964400915.1 uncultured Burkholderiaceae bacterium | reverse complement strand
CGAATCCACCTGGTCAACCCGCGTGATCTGGTGCCCGAGTCGAACATGCCGGCCTATCCCTGGCTGGAGCGCAACGCGCTGGATCCCAATGACGTTGCTCCGCGCATGCGAGCCCTGCGCAAAGTGGGCGTTCCCTACGACGACGCGACCATCGCCAAGGCGGCCGAAGACGTCAAGGGCAAGACCGAGATGGACGCCATGATCGCCTACCTGCAGGGCATGGGTCTGGCACTCAAGTAGGACACAGGAGCATTGCGATGGACATCACCGACTGGCGCATTGGCGCAACCCTGGTCTCATTTGTCACCTTCATTGGCATCGTGGCTTGGGCCTGGTCCGCACGCAACAAGGCGGCCTTCGACGACGCAGCACGGCTGCCCTTTGAACAACAAGACTGAACCCGAACAAGGGAAAACAAGATCATGAGTGACTTCACAGGCTCCTTCTGGTCCGTCTTCATCACCGCGGTCACGGCCATCGGCATCGTGGCCTGCCTGGTCCTGCTCTGGATTTCGGGCAAGACCAAGGTGATGTCGTCGGTCGACAACACCACCGGTCACGTCTGGGACGTTGACCTGCGCGAGATGAACAACCCGCTGCCGCGCTGGTGGGTCTGGCTGTTCATCATCACCATCGTGTTCTCGTGTGTGTACCTGGCTTTCTACCCGGGCTTGGGCACGTACAAGGGCCAACTGGGTTGGTCGTCGGCAGCGGCGCATCAGGCCGAGGTCGATCAGGCCAACCGCGACCTGGCACCGGTGTATGCCCGCTTCGCAGCGATGTCGCACGAGCAGATTGCCGGCGACACGCAGGGCCGGGCCATCGGCGAGCGCCTGTTCATGAACAACTGTGCGCAGTGCCACGGCTCGGATGCGCGTGGCAGCAAGGGTTTCCCGAATCTGGCCGATGGTGACTGGCTGTATGGGGGGGTGCCGGACAAGATCGTGGAATCGATCACCAAGGGTCGCGCGGGCGCCATGCCACCGATGGGCGCTGCGCTGGGCGGTGCCGACGACGTGAAGAACGTGGCGCAGTACGTGCTGAGCCTCTCGGGCAGTCCCAACGACAGCGTGCGGGCTGCACTGGGCAAGGCCAAATTCGGTGCCTGTGCCGCCTGCCACGGCAACGATGGCAAGGGCAATCCCGCCTTGGGCGCGCCCAACCTCACCGACGACGTCTGGTTGCACGGTTGGGGCGAGCAGGCCATCATCAACATCATCAACAGCGGCAAGAACAACCTCATGCCGGCCCAGGAGGGCAAGTTGACCGATGCGCAGATCAAGGTGCTGGCGTCCTACGTCTGGGGCTTGTCCAACAAAGGCACCACCGCTGCCAAATGAGGCCGCTGCGGCCGGATTGTTGAAATATCCGGCTGTAGCGATCATCAGAACTCAGTTGTTTGCTATTATTTTTGATTTCATCTTGTGAGCGATTCCAACCCCTCCACGCCTGCGGGTTCGCCCGCGGCGGCAACATCCTCCGAGGTTTGGGTTTCGCTCTACGAGGCGAGGCGCAAGCTCTACCCGCGTTCGGTCAACGGGGTGTTTGCGCAGTGGCGCTGGGTGTTGGTGTTTGCCACCCAGTTGCTGTTCTATGGCCTGCCGTGGCTCGGCTGGGGCGAGCGTCAGGCTGTGCTGTTCGATCTCGAATCGCGGCGCTTTTACCTGCTGGGCCTGGTCCTGTACCCGCAGGATTTCATCTACCTCACCTGGCTGCTGGTGATCTGCGCGCTGTCGCTGTTCCTGTTCACCGCCGTGGCCGGGCGTCTGTGGTGCGGGTACGCGTGCCCTCAGACGGTCTACAGCGAGATCTTCATGTGGGTCGAGCGGCGCTTCGAGGGCGACCGATCGGCGCGCATGCGCCTGGACCAATCGCCCCTGTCGCTGGAGAAGTTCGCACGCAAGGGTGGCAAGCACCTGGCGTGGGTGGTGCTGGCCCTGTGGACGGGCTTCACCTTTGTCGGCTACTTCACACCCATTCGTGAACTGGCCGGTTCGGTCGGGCAGGGCTCCACGGGCCCGTGGGAGACCTTCTGGATCCTGTTTTATGGTCTGGCCACCTGGGGCAACGCCGGCTTTCTGCGCGAGCAGGTGTGCAAGTACATGTGTCCCTACGCGCGGTTCCAGAGCGCGATGTTTGACAAGGACACGCTCATCGTCACTTACGATGCCCAGCGCGGTGAGCCGCGTGGCGCCCGCTCGCGCAAGGCCGATCTCAAGACGCTGGGGCTGGGCGAATGTGTCGATTGCAGCCTGTGTGTGCAGGTCTGCCCCACCGGCATCGACATCCGC
>CAYNWR010000492.1:0-2293 GCA_964400915.1 uncultured Burkholderiaceae bacterium | reverse complement strand
CGTCGGTGGTGGTCATGAGCTGGCCGCCCTGCGCAATCCCGGTGATCAGCACGGGCGACAGGTTGGCGCGTGCGGCGTAGACGGCGGCGGTGTAACCGGCAGGCCCCGAACCCAGGATGAGGACGCGGGCGTGTTGTGGCGTGGACATGAAAAGGTAACCTTTGGTGAGATTCGGTTAAAAATGCGCTCTGGCGGCTGCCAGGGGCCAGCTTGGCGCAATTGGGGTCGCAGCGTGCGCCTTCAAGGACACGCTCAGAATACCAAACGGAGAAGTCTTTCATGTCCATGCTCAGCAACCTCGACCTGATTCGCCGGGTGCCGATGTTTTCGATGCTCACCGACAAGCAGGCCGACCAGGTCGCCTCGGCCATCGTCAAGCGCCGCTTCAAGCGCGGCGAGATGATCGTGGAGCAGGGCAAGAAATCCAATGCCCTGTTCATCCTGCTGGCCGGGCGTGCCCGGGTGTTGACCACCGACCGGCGTGGGCGCGAGGTGATCCTGGCCAACCTGCAGATGGGCGACTGCATCGGCGAGATGAGCCTGATCGACAACAAGCCCCACTCGGCCACCGTGCGTGCCGATGTGCAGACCGACGCCCTGGTGCTGGGCCGTGACGACTTCGCCCGCTGCATGCCCGAGTTCAATTCGCTGGCCCATGCGGTGATGCTGGGCCTGGTGCGCCGTTTGCGCCAGGCGGATCAGAAGATCGAATCGCTGGCCCTGCTGGATGTCTACGGCCGGGTGGCGCGGGCACTGACCGAAGCGGCGACGCCCAATCGCGAAGGGCAATTGATCATCCGGGATCGCATCTCGCGCCAGGACATCGCCAAGATGGTGGGTGCCTCACGCGAGATGGTCAGTCGGGTGATGAAGGATCTGGAGGAGCGCGGGTTTGTCGAAGTGCTCTCGGATCGGTCCACGCTCATCAAGGAACGGCTGAACACCTTCACCTGACACGGGCCTGCGCGGTGCGGCGTCACCTCGCGCTCGGGTATCCTCCGGGCGCACGCCATGACGTACTCACTGGACACCTTGAACTCCACGGCCACAAGGGCCGGCGCGGCCTCTGGGGACGGGGTTTCCGCGGTGTCGCGCGGTGCGCGCGAGGTGCTGCTGCTGGTGGGTGTGGCGGTCCTGTTGTATTGGATCGGCGCTCTGGCCTCGCATTCGCTGGCCGATGCCGCCTGGTCGACCACCGGCCAGGGCCATGGGCAGGGCTTGCGCAACCTGGGTGGGCGCCTGGGGGCGCTGGTGGCCGACATCAGCTATTTCTCGGTCGGTTACTCGGTCTGGTGGTGTGTGGCAGCAGCGGCTGTTGCGCTGGTGCGGGCTGCAGCGGGCGCCTGGCGCAAGGGTGCTGCAGGTGGCGAAGCCGGATCGGGTCGAGCAGCCGTGGCGGCGGCTACGGGTATCGGTGAGGATTCGGCACCGCGCCGCGCCACCTGGATGGCCTGGCTGATGCCCGTGGCGCTGGTGCTGCTGTTGGCCGCCAGTTCGACATTGGAGTGGACGCGCCTGTATCGGCTGGAGGCCAACCTGCCAGGGCCTGCCGGTGGTGTGCTGGGGCGTCTGCTGGGGCCCTGGGCGGTGCACTGGTTCGGCTACAACGGCTCCACGCTGTTTGCCCTGGTGCTGGCGGTGATCGGCTGTGCCGGGGTGTTCCGCTTTTCCTGGGGTCGTGTGGCCGAGCGCCTGGGCGCGCTCATCGATGGCTGGTGGGCCAAGCGCAGCGAGCAACGTGAATTGGCCGAAGACATCGCTGCCGGACGCCAGGCCGCGCAGGAGCGGCTGGAGGTGGTGCACGAGCGCGAGGAAGACGAGCAATCGCACGCGCCGCCCGCGCCCTTGCAGATCGAGCCCGTGCTGCTGGAGGTGCCCAAGAGCGAGCGCGTGGCCAAGGAGCGGCAAAAACCCCTGTTTGCCGAGCTGCAGGAATCACGCCTGCCGCAGGTGGACCTGCTCGATGCCAGCGATTCACGCCAGCGCACCGAGACGGTGGCGCCCGAAACGCTGGAGATGACCAGCCGCCTCATCGAGAAGAAGCTCAAGGATTTTGGGGTCGAGGTGCGGGTGGTGCTGGCCTCGCCCGGACCGGTGGTCACGCGCTACGAGATCGAACCCGCCACGGGTGTGAAGGGCTCGCAGATCGTTGGCCTGGCCAAGGACCTGGCGCGTTCGCTGTCGCTGGTGTCGATTCGTGTGATCGAAACCATCCCGGGCAAGAACTACATGGCGCTGGAGCTGCCCAACGCCAAGCGCCAGACCATCCGCCTGTCGGAGATCCTCGGCTCGC
>CAYNWR010000491.1:0-2300 GCA_964400915.1 uncultured Burkholderiaceae bacterium | reverse complement strand
CCCAGAAGACCTGGTTCTTCTGGTTGAGCAGGATGATGCCGACGTTGGGCCGAAAGCCCTCACGGTCAAGCATAATCGAACCCCAAATTTTGAACTGATCCCATTATGCACAGCGGGGTCGGCCGGTTCAATATCTCTCGGTGCCCCTTACGGGTACTCGCCATGAAAGCATCTCAGTTTTTTATCTCCACACTCAAGGAAGCGCCGGCGGACGCGGAGGTTGCAAGCCACCGACTGATGCTGCGCGCCGGCATGATCAAGAAGCTCTCGGCCGGCATCTACAGCTACATGCCCATGGGACTGCGAGTGATTCGCAAGGTCGAGGCCATCGTGCGTGAAGAAATGAACCGTGCGGGGGCAATCGAGCTGCTGATGCCCGTGGTTCAGCCGGCTGAGTTGTGGCAGGAAAGCGGTCGCTTTGCCAAGATGGGTCCGGAGCTGATGCGGGTGAAGGATCGGCACGAGCGGGACTACATCATCCAGCCCACCAGCGAAGAGGTGATCACCGACATCGCTCGGCAGGAGATCAAGAGCTACAAGCAGCTGCCGCGCAACTTCTATCACATCCAGACCAAGTTCCGCGACGAGCGGCGCCCGCGCTTTGGGTTGATGCGGGGGCGCGAGTTCA
This sequence comes from uncultured Burkholderiaceae bacterium, assembly GCA_964400915.1. Classification (GTDB taxonomy): domain Bacteria; phylum Pseudomonadota; class Gammaproteobacteria; order Burkholderiales; family Burkholderiaceae_C; genus CAYNWR01. The sequence continues at coordinate 1,672 of CAYNWR010000491.1, read as the reverse complement.
CCATGAAGGACGCCTACAGTTTCGACCGGGATGCCGACTCCGCACGAGGCAGCTACCAGGTGATGGCAAAGGCCTACCGTGCGATCTTCGATCGGTTTGGCCTGCGCTACCGCGCCGTGGCAGCCGACAGTGGGGCCATCGGCGGTGATGCCAGCGAGGAATTCCAGGTGATAGCGGCCACGGGTGAGGATGCGATCATCTATTGCCCCAACAGCGACTACGCGGCCAATATTGAAAAGGCCCAGGCTGCCGCGCCCGGGCCGCGACCGGCGGCAAGCCAGGCGATGGCCAAGACGCCGACGCCGGGGAAATCGACCTGCGAAGACGTTGCAAACTATCTGGGGGTGCCGCTTCAGACAACCGTCAAATCGATTGTTCTGGCAACCGATCCGCCGTCCGAATCCGACGCGCCCCAGGCAGCCCGCATCTGGTTGTTGTTGCTTCGTGGTGATCACTCGCTCAACGAGGTCAAGGCCGGAAAGCTTGAAGGCCTGAACCTGGGATTCCGTTTCGCAACCGAAGCCGAAATCGTCGAGCACTTCGGAACCCGCCCGGGCTACCTGGGCCCCATCGGAACCCTCAAGCCTGTGCGTGTCATCGCCGATCGCGAGGTCGCGGCCATGGCCAACTGGATTTGCGGCTCCAACGAAGTGGACCACCACACCGTGGGTGTCAATTGGGGGCGCGATCTTCCCGAGCCGGACGTGGTGGCCGACATCCGCAACGTGGTGGAAGGTGATCCGTCGCCCGATGGCAGCGGGCCGCTGGCCATCGAGCGAGGGATTGAGGTTGGCCATGTGTTCTACCTGGGAACCAAGTACAGCCGCGACATGAATGCGACCTTTCTCGACGAAAACGGCAAGCCTCAACTCATGGAGATGGGTTGCTACGGGATCGGTATCACGCGATTGCCGGCGGCGGCGATCGAGCAAAACCACGACGAACGAGGGATCATCTGGCCCGACGCCTTGGCGCCCTTCACGGTGGTTGTCTGTCCCATCGGAATGGATCGCAGCACGGCGGTTCGCGATGCCGCCATGGGCATCTACCAGGCACTTGTGGATTCAGGGGTGGACGTCATCCTGGATGACCGCAACGAGCGACCGGGCGCGATGTTTGCCGATTGGGAACTCATCGGTGTGCCGCACCGGATCACCGTGGGCGATCGAGCGCTCAAGGAAGGCATGGTCGAGTATCAACATCGGCGCGACAGTGCCGCCAGCCGCCTGGCGCTTGGTGAGGCCGCTGCACACGTCCGGAGCCGCCTGAACCTGTGATTTCAAGAAGAATTGCGATTGAGCGAGCGTCGGTTGGCGCTGGATTGCTATTGTTTTTGAATGATTGCGACGCGGGTTCGCAAATCGAGGAGCCCTTGGCGGACGCCGTGCGCGGCGCTCTGTCGGCGTCGATCGCATTCAGCGCTCCGCCTCGCCCGGATTTTTCCGGCGATGTCGATGCGATGCTGTCCTTCAATCGCTGGCTGGGCTTGGCCAGCGAGCGGCTCAAGCGGCGCAAGACGGAATGGAATGAGCGCAAGGAGTTTCTCGAAACCGTCTGGTACGAAAGCCGGCGATCGGGTTTGTCCGACTCCCTGGTTCTCGGATTGATCCAGGTCGAAAGCGGGTTCCGAAAGTTTGCCGTCTCCAGTGCTGGTGCGCGCGGGTACATGCAG
>CAYNWR010000490.1:0-2309 GCA_964400915.1 uncultured Burkholderiaceae bacterium | reverse complement strand
GGCCGATCAACGCGTGCCGTGCACCGCGCTGAACATCCAGGTCAACACTGGCCGTGGCGACAATGCCGCCAAACCGCTTGATGAGGCCCCGCGTGCGTAGCACGACTTCGCTGGGTGCACTCACAATGGCTTGCCTCGTCGGCCCCAGGTCCAGGGCTTGAGCAGGCGATCGCGCCCCACCAGCACCAGCACCACCAGGAACAATCCGATCCAGAAGGTCCAGTACTGGGGTGTGATGCTGGCGATCACGTCGTGCAAGAGCTTGAAGACGACCGCACCGAACACACCGCCCCACAGCCACCCCACCCCACCGATGACCAGCATCAGCATCACGTCGGCCGAGCGCTCCAGGGCAAACACGTCCAGCGACGCAAACCCCGTGGTCTGCGCCATCAGGCCGCCGGCCGCACCCGCCACGCCCGCGGCCAGCGTGTAGACAACAGCGATGCGCGACATCACCGGAATGCCGATCGCCTGCGCGCGCAGCGCGTTGTCGCGCACCGCCACCAGACTGGCACCCAGGGGGGCGTGAACCAGGCGCCGTGTGAGCAGAAACACGGCCAGCAACACCGTGAGCGAATACCAGGCGGCAGTCTGCCCCTGCAGATCAAACTCGAAACGGCCCAGCAGCGGCCCCATCACAACGCCCTGCAGGCCGTCGGCGCCCCCCGTGATGTGATCGAGTTTGTTGGCCAGTTCCAGCATGATGAGGCCCAGGCCCAGGGTGACCATCAGGCGCGTGAGGTCGCTGCCGCGCATCACGGTGAGCGAAGCCAGCGCACCCAAGGCCGTTGCGCAGGCGGTGCCCACGGCCAGGCCGACGAGCGGGTCGCCGTGCACGTGCTTGGCAAACAAGGCAGCGCTGTAGGCGCCAAATCCCAGAAAAGCGGCGTGGCCCAGCGACACGATGCCCGTGTAGCCCAGGATGAGGTCGAGCGAGAGCGCAAACAGCGCCACGATGGCAATCTCGTTCACGATGAGCGCATGGCGTTGCAGGACCCAGGGCATGGCAAAGGCGGCCGCCCAGGCCAGCACCTCCCACCAGCGCCACGCATGCCGCCGACCCAACTGATCGCGAACCGCCGAAAGGCTCATGGGCTGCCCTTGCGCATGGCCGCGCCAGATGCCGGGACGCTCATGCTTTCCCCCCCGTGCGCACAAACAGGCCCTGGGGGCGCCAGATCAGGATGGCGATCATGAGGCTGTAGACGATGAACGCGCCCAGCTTGGGGATGTAGTACTTGCCGGCCACATCGGCGATGCCCAGCAGCAAGGCGGCCAGCAAGGGGCCGGTGATCGACGAGGTGCCCCCCACGGCCACGACAATCAGGAAATAGACCATGAACTTGAGCGGGAAGGTCGGGTCCAGGCCGAGCACCTCGGCCCCCAGCGCCCCACCCAAGCCTGCAAGACCTGAGCCCACCGCAAAGGTCAGCGCGAACACAGCGTTGACATGAATGCCCAGGCCCGCGGCAACACGCTGGTCATCGACGCTGGCGCGCAGGCGGCTGCCAAACCGCGTGCGCGAGAGGATTCCTTGCAGGGCCAGTGCAATCACCGCGCAGATGACCACGATGAAAAGGCGGTAGTGACCAACCCCCAGCGCGCCGCCGAAGAATTCGCTGCGACCCTTGAGCCACTCGGGCAACTGGATGATCTGCTGCTGCGAGCCGACGAAAAAATCCACCGAAGCCACCGCCATGAAGGTCAGCCCGATCGAAAACAGCACCTGATCGAGGTGCGGCTTGCGGTACATCGGACGGTAGAGGGTTCGCTCGGCCACAGCACCCAGCAGGGCGCTGACCACAAACGCCAGGGGCAGGCACGCCAGGAACGGGACCCCCAGGCGCTGGCTGGCGAGCACCGTGACGTAGCCCCCCACCATCGCGAACGCACCGTGCGCGAGGTTGATGAAGTTCATCAGCCCCATCGTCACGCACAGCCCGACGGCGAGCACGAACAGCAGCATGCCGTAGGCAATTCCGTCGAAGAGGATGGTCAGCATGGCAGGCGCCCGCGTCCGGCCGCATCAGGCGTCCGGGCCAAACATTCACACCCCACTGCTAGCGCGCCTTGCCCGGATCCTTCACATCCTTGAGCACATCGAACTCCTGGTTCCACAACTGCCCGCCCACCCGCTCCACCTTGCGAATGTAGATGTTGTGCACGACATCGCGGGTCTGCGCATCGATGAACATCGGCCCGCGCGGGCTCTCGAAGATCTGACCCTTCATCGCCTGGAGCAGGGCCTCGCCGCCGGCGCCCTTGGTGGCCTTGGCGGCCTCATAGATCACCCGCATGCCGTCGTA
>CAYNWR010000489.1:0-2310 GCA_964400915.1 uncultured Burkholderiaceae bacterium | reverse complement strand
ATTGCAGCCTGCAGCGGCGGCACCAGAAGGTGCTGGAGGAAGCACCCGCGCCGGGCATGTCGCCGGCCTTGCGCGAACAGATGGGCCGTGCGGCCGTGGCAGCGGCCCAGGCCGTGGGCTATGTCGGTGCCGGCACGGTCGAATTCATCGTCGAGGGCCTGAGCGGCACCGGTGGCGGTGATGGAGCCGCCGCCAAGTTCTTCTTTATGGAGATGAACACGCGATTGCAGGTCGAACACCCCGTGACCGAGGCCATCACCGGGCTCGATCTGGTGGAGTGGCAGTTGCGTGTGGCCGCTGGCGAGCCGCTGCCAATGCGGCAAGCGCAGTTGCGCATGAGCGGCCACGCCATCGAAGCGCGCATCTGCGCCGAAAACCCCGACAAGTCGTTTCTGCCGGCCACGGGGCGCTTGATGGTCTATCGCAAGCCGGCGGCCAGTGCGTTTGCCGTGTCCCCGCTGCGCTTTGACGACGGCGTGCGCGAAGGCGACACGATCTCGCCGTTCTACGATTCGATGATCGCCAAGCTGATCGTCTGGGGCGAGACCCGCGAGCAGGCGCTGGCCCGACTGGACGCCGCCCTGGCGCAGACCCACATCGTCGGGGTCGAGAACAACGTGCAGTTCCTGCGCCATGTGCTGGCCTCGCGCTCGTTTGCGCAAGCCGATCTGGACACCGCGCTGATCCCGCGCGAACAGGCTGTCCTGTTTGCGCAGGAGCGGATCGACCCCGAACGCGCCGCCGCCACCGCCGTGGCGCGCCTGGTGCTGGAGGAGCGGGCCCTGGCCCAGGCAAATCCCGTGGGCCCCACAGCCAGCAGCACCTGGCGCGACCCGTTTGCCGCGCGCGATGGCTGGCAATCCCATGGTGAACGCGTGCGACGCATCGACATCCGGCAGGGTGACGTCACCGTTCAGGCGCTGCTGCGCCACGGCCACGACGGCGATCTGCATTTGAGTCTGGGCGCACGTGCAGCGCCCTTGGTCGTGGGGGGCAGCCCCGAATCCATGGCCTGTGTCTGGGACGACGTGCCCTGGCAGGCCGCCACCCACCGCCAGGGCGAAACCATCCATGTGTTCATGGCCGCCGGCGCCGCGCGTGTGTGGCTGCCCGATGTGCTGGCACACGCCGGTGAACACGCTGCGGAAGGGGGTCGACTCACGGCGCCGATGCCGGGCAAGGTGATCTCGTTCCAGGTCAAGGCCGGCGATGCCGTGCGCACCGGACAGGCGCTGGCGGTCATCGAGGCCATGAAGATGGAACACACCATCCACGCGCCCCGCGACGGCGCGGTGGCCGAACTGCTGTTTGCGCCGGGCGATCAGGTGCCGGAAGGCGCCGAACTGCTCAAGCTCGTCGCATGAACGTCCTGGTGTGTTGCACCGGCGTGCAGATCCAGCCGTGGCTGGAGGGCCTGCGCGCGGCCTTGCCCGAGGACTTCAAGGTGCAGGCCTGGGCACCGGGTGCGCCCCTGGCCGATGCGGCTGTGGTCTGGGCACCGCCGCAGGCCTTCTTTGACGAGCAGACCCGATTGCGCACGGTCTACAACATCGGTGCCGGGGTGGACGCCATCCTGGGTCTGCGCCTGCCGGCCGATCTGCAGGTGGTTCGGCTCGACGATGCCGGCATGTCGGTGCAGATGGCCGAATACGTCTGTCACGCCACCATTCGATGTTTTCGCGAATTCGATGTCTATGAAGCCGAGGCGCGGGCGGGGCGCTGGGCCTTTCGCAAGCCATTGCGGCGCAGCGACTTTGTGGTGGGCATCATGGGCTTGGGCGTGTTGGGGCAGCGTGTGGCGCAGGCGCTGCGCGGATTCGACTTTCCGGTGCGGGGCTGGAGCCTTTCGCCCAAGCAACTCAGCGGCGTGCAGTGTTTTGCCGGGCCCGAGGGCCTGGCCGATTTTTTGTCGGCAACGCGGGTGTTGGTGTGCCTGTTGCCGCTGACGCCGCAGACCGCCGGCATCATCGGCGCGGCCACCATCGGACAACTGCCCGCCGGGGCCCACGTGATCAACGTGGCGCGCGGCGCCCATGTCGTCGACGAGGACCTGCTGGCCGCGCTGGACGCGGGCCACCTGGCCGGTGCCACGCTGGATGTGTTTCGCACCGAACCCTTGCCGGCGGATCATCCCTTCTGGCGCCATCCGCGGGTCACCGTCACGCCGCACACATCGGCACGCACCCTTCGCGACGAAAGCATCGCGCAGATTGCCGCCAAGATGCTTGCGCAGGCGCGAGGCGAGGCCATCCGTGGCGTGGTCGATCGCCGACGCGGGTACTGATCCGCCCCGAAGCGGCCAAGCACTAG
>CAYNWR010000488.1:0-2325 GCA_964400915.1 uncultured Burkholderiaceae bacterium | reverse complement strand
TCTACCGCTACCTTTTTCGCAGGCGTGCCGACAAGGCCGCGAGCCACACCCATGAAGACTGAGCGGCCAGCCGGTCCGGCGCTGGGCGACCAGGTCAGACCGCCCGCGGATGCCGATCAGCATCTGGTCGAGCGGCGCGTCCACTCGCAGGAGATCCTGCGCGGACACTTCCTGCATGCCTATCGGGACCAGGTCAAGCTACCCGATGAGACCCAGGCCACACGTGAATACGTGGTCCATCCGGGGGCCGTGATGGTGGTGCCCTTGCTGGACGAGCGCCGCGTGGTGCTGGAGCGCCAGTACCGTTACCCGGTCGGCCAGGTGATGATCGAGTTTCCCGCCGGCAAACTCGACGCTGGCGAAGACATCCTGGCCTGTGCACGGCGCGAACTGCGCGAGGAAACCGGCTACGAAGCCGGTCAGTGGGCACGCGCCGGCGTACTGCACCCGGTCATCTCGTATTCAACGGAGTTCATCGAAATCTGGTTTGCACGCGATCTGCGATTGGGCAAGCGCCAACTGGACGCTGGCGAGTTTCTGGACGTCTTCGACGCCGACATCGACGACCTGCTGCAATGGTGTCGCGATGGGCGTGTCACCGACGCCAAGACCATCGTGGCCGCGTTCTGGCTCTTGAATTGGCGCAGCGGGGCGTGGACACCCGACTGGCAAACGATAATCGCGCCATGAAGGTGCTGGATCTTGGGTGCGAGCATGCGCACCGCTTTGAAGGTTGGTTCGGATCCGAAGACGATTTCCGGTCCCAGCTTGATCGAGGGCTGGTCGAATGTCCGCTGTGCGGCTCAAAGCGGGTGCAGAAGCTGTTGAGTGCGCCCCGCCTTAACCTGGGTGCCACCGCAGTGTCCGAAGCCAACGTGCCCGCAGCGGCTGGGCAGGAGCAAGCGATGGTGGCCATGCCGGCGGCCGCCCAGGGCACGCTGGAGCAGGCCTGGCTGAAACTGGTTCACCACGTGCTGCGCAACACCGAAGACGTGGGGCCGCGTTTTGCCGAGGAGGCCAGACGCATTCACCACGGCGAGTCGCAGGAGCGTGGCATACGTGGCCAGGCGTCGGCCGAAGAAACCCAGGCTTTGCTTGAAGAGGGCATCACGGTGTTGCCGTTGCCCATCCCCAAGGCCATCAAGGGGCCGGTTCAGTAAAGACCGCTGCGGGCGCTTGGCCTGCTGTCGGTGCGCTGGTGAATTGCAGGGCAGCCAGACGTGCGTAGATGCCGCCAGCGTTCACCAATTCGACATGGCGCCCCTGCTCCACGATGCGGCCCCGGTCCATCACCACGATCCGGTCGGCTTTCTGCACCGTGGCCAGGCGATGGGCGATCACCAGCGTGGTTCGTCCATTCATGGCCACATCGAGGGCCGACTGCACCATGCGTTCGCTTTCCGCGTCGAGGGCACTGGTCGCCTCGTCGAGAAGCAGGACCGGCGCATCGCGCAGGATGGCGCGCGCGATGGCCAGACGCTGGCGTTGACCGCCGGACAGGCGCACGCCGCGCTCGCCAACAAAGCAGTCATATGCCTCGGGCAGGGCCAGGATGAACTCGTGTGCAAACGCGGCCCTGGCGGCGTCCTCGACCTGTGCGTCGCTCGCGTCCGGCCGACCGTAGCGGATGTTGTCGCGCACCGTGGTCGAAAAAATCACGGGCTCCTGGGCCACCAGGGCCAATTGCTCGCGCAGGGTTTGCAAGGACATCGAGCGCACATCGACATCACCCAACGCCACCGTGCCCGATTGCGGATCGTAGAAGCGCTGCAGGATCTGGAACACCGTGCTCTTGCCTGCGCCGCTGGCACCCACCAGAGCGACGGTCTCGCCCGGGCGGACCGCCAGCGAAAAGTCCTGCAGTGCTGGTGGTTCGGGGCGCGACGGGTAATGGAATTCGACTTTGTCAAAAACAATAGCAAACTTGGAAGACTGGACGCTCGCTACAGCTCCATTTTCATTCGAAATGATGCGCAGAGGGGCGTGCAGCAGCTCCATCAGGCGTTCGGTGGCACCGGCTGCCCGCAGCAGATCGCCATAGACCTCGCCGAGGACGGCCACAGCCCCAGCAAAAATCACGACGTACATCACGGCCTGTCCCAGCTGGCCCGCCGTGAGCTTGCCCGCAATCACGGCCTGGGTGCCCTGAAAAAGCCCCCACAGCAGAAACGCCGCATTGGCAATGATGATGAAGGCCACCATCGCTGCACGTGCCCGGCTGCGGCGCACGGCCGTCTGGAAAGCGCGTGTGGTCGACTGCGCAAACCGCTCGGCTTCGCGCGCCTCGGCCACATGGCTTTGCACCGTCGGCATGGCATTGAGGAT
>CAYNWR010000487.1:0-2327 GCA_964400915.1 uncultured Burkholderiaceae bacterium | reverse complement strand
GTTGCCAGGTGAGCGCATCGCGCCCAAGTGGTGAGCGACAGCCGATCACGAATCAATCGGCGTCGCGCTGGATCAGCTCGATCTTGTACCCGTCGGGATCCACCACGAAAGCGATGATCGTGGAGCCGCCCTTGACGGGCCCCGCTTCGCGGGTGATGGTGCCGCCGGCCGCGCGGATGCGTTCGCAGGTGGCGGCCACGTCGGTCACGCCCAGCGCGATGTGGCCAAAGGCCGTTCCCATCTCGTACTGCGACACCCCATGGTTGTAGGTGAGCTCGATTTCGGCGTGCCCGGGGTTTTGCCCATAGCCAACAAAGGCCAGGCTGTATTTCTGCTCGGGACGTTCGGTGGTGCGCAGCAGCGTCATCCCCATCACGCCGGTGTAAAAATCAATGGAGCGCTGCAGGTCTCCGACGCGCAGCATGGTGTGCAACAGTCGCATGGTGGGTAAGCGGTTGGGGAATCGGATTTCGATGATACGGCGTGCACCCTGGATGTGCTTGCACCGGGGCCGGCACTTGGCGGCGGGCACTGCGGCCCTCGTGCTTGCAGGCACACCCCTGCTGATGAGCGGGCTTGCACCCACCTTGTTGGCCGTGGGCCCCAGATCTGCCCAGGCGCAGCTTGCCACGCCAGCTGGCGTTGGTGTGCGTCGCCTGGGGACCGAAGCACCGGAGGCGCCGCGCAACCTGTTGGTGGTGCAGCGCATCGAAGACGTGCTGATTGGCGTCGACCGTGTCTCCATTCGTGTGCTGGATCGGCACCGGGTGGCCGCCAGCTATGTGCGCGTGAATGCGCGCCGCCCCACACCCGTTCTCGGGCTGGCCCGCGTGCTCGTGGATTGCCGCGCGCCGCAGCGCCTGTCCGTGCTGGCCTCGTCCACGTTGACCGGCCGGGTGGGCGCCGATGGGCGAGACGAATATCAGGTTTTTGACGGCGGTCCCACAGCACACGACGAGGCCAGCTTTGGCGCCGTGCACCTGCTCAACGGGACGCAGTTTGTGGCCGACTTCGCCTGTCGCGCCAGTGTCGAGCCCCATCGGGGGGCGGCCATTGCTGCCGAACTCTACGCTCGTGCAGGCCCGCCCGATCAGCAAAGCCTGCGCTGTGCCCTGCTGGCCGACGGTGATCTGCCGGCCGCAGACACCGCCACTGTCGCCACCGCTGCAAGCACCGGCGCGCCAGGCGCGTTGAGCGGCGACAAGGCCGCTGAAGTCAAGGACCGCGACGCCGCTGCCATCAAGGGCAGCGACGCCGCAACGCGCGACGAGTCCCGCGCGACGCCGCTTCGGCGGGTGGCGGTGCCGCAGCGCGTCGAGGTGCGCTTCTCGCCAGCCCAGGGCGTGGTGGCCGTGAACGGGCAATGGTTGCTCTCGGGTGTCGTGAGCGATCGCGAGCTGCTGTTTGGCGCCGGGGCGTCCGAATGGCGGGTGGATCGCCAGACGTTGCGGGCACGCCTGGTCAATGACATCGGCCAGGTTCAGTACGAAGGGGATTGCCTGCCGCCCTGAGGCGGGTACGATGGGGTTCGCCCTCGATGGCGGGGTGTGCGCGACGGACTTGGCCCGCGCCTTGCTATCCTGATGACGTACGGCTTCAACCCTGCTGATGGTCCCATGCTGATGTTCGACGAGATGTACGAAAACCTGCCCTACGCGGCAGGCAGGGAGCGGGCGCACTATCAGGCCTACGCGGCGTGGTTGGCTGGTCAGGCCGATGACAACATGCGTTCGCGTCGTGTCGAAGCCGAGATGATCTTTCGGCGCGTGGGCATCACCTTCGCTGTTTATGGCGACAAGGACGAAGATGGTGCAGGAACCGAGCGCCTGATTCCCTTCGATCTGATCCCGCGCATCATTCCGGCGCACGAATGGTCCATTTTGGAGCGCGGGCTGATCCAACGTGTGGCAGCGCTCAACCGTTTCCTGCACGACGTCTATCACCGGCAGGAGATCCTGCAGGCTGGCATCGTTCCGCGCGAGCAGATTGTGGGCAATGCGCAGTACCGGCCCGAGATGGTGGGTGTGGACCTGCCCAATCGCGTCTATTCGCACATCGCGGGCGTTGACATCGTCCGCGCGCCCACCGCCGACGGATCGGCCGAATATTTCGTGCTGGAAGACAATTTGCGTGTGCCCTCGGGCGTGAGCTACATGCTCGAAGACCGCAAGATGATGATGCGGCTGTTCCCCGATCTGTTCGGGCGCCATCGCGTGGCGCCCGTGGCGCACTACCCGGACCTGCTGCTGGAGACGCTGCGCGCCTCCGCGCCCACCAGCACCGCACAGCCCGTGGTGGTGGTGCTCACACCCGGCATGTACAACAGC
>CAYNWR010000486.1:0-2329 GCA_964400915.1 uncultured Burkholderiaceae bacterium | reverse complement strand
GGTGGCTGTGCGGCCTTCAACGCCCACCCGCCCGCGCCGCCCGTCAAGCGCATGGTGAAGTCGTCCGCATCCGATGGCGTGAACCTGGCGGTGTACGAGGGCGGCAAACCCGGAGCGCAGCCCGTGATCTTTGTGCACGGTTATTCGCAGGCCGCCGCCAGCTGGACGCGGCAGATGATGGCGCCCGAGCTGGCCGGCCGCCTGCACCTGATCTCGTATGACCTGCGTGGCCATGGTGCATCCGACAAACCCACCACGCGCGAGGCCTACCACGACAGCCGCCGCTGGGCCGACGATCTGGCCAGTGTGATGGCCGCAACGGGCGCCGTGCGCCCCGTGGTGGTGGCCTGGTCGTACGGCGGCCGGGTGATTGGCGACTACCTGACCGCGTATGGCGACACGCGCCTGGGCGCGATCAACATGGTGGCCGCCACGTCCACGGGCGAGCGCTTTGGCCTGGGCCGCAACATCGGGCTGATCGGTGGCATGCTGGCTGACGACCCGGCCGCGGCCACCGCCGGAACGGAAAAATTTCTGCGCGCCTGTTTCGAAAAACCCCCCAGCGACGCCGAGATCGCCGAGATGGTGGCCTTCAACAACCAGACGCCCGTGGCCGTGCGCAAGCTGCTGGGTGGCCGGCCCGCGCGTTTTGACGATGTGCTGCGCCGCGTGCGTGTGCCCATGCTCATCACGCACGGCGAACTGGACCAGATCTCGGCCGTGGCCATGAGCCGGCACACGCGCACCTTGCAGCCCTCTGCCGATCTGTCGCTGTACCTGGCGGTGGGGCACGCGCCGTTTTACGAGGATGCGCCGCGCTTCAACCGTGAGTTGCGGGCTTTGGCGCGCATGGTTCGCTAACGGTTTTCGGCCCCACCCCCACCGCCTGGGCCTGCGCCGGCAAGGCGGTCATCGCGCTGCGATGACTGCCCGGGGTGCTCGCGGGCGGGGCTGCGTCGCGGAACTCACTGCGCTTGCGTGGCCGCAAGCTGCGTTCAAACAGCCGCGACGAAATGGTTGACGAAGCGCGATCTTTGGCTGCGACCAAAGATCACGCCAGCCCCGCCCCCTGCGCGCCCCGGCGCCTTGCAGGCGCAGGCCCAGGCGGTGGGGGTGGGGCCTGGGTGGTGGCGGGAAATGGTCGGGCCAGGGATTGGTGCCCTCATGAGTGCCTGCATGGGCGCGTACAGGGCATCTTCGACAGCATTGTGAAAAAAAGGCTTGTGGCGAGCGTGGAATCTAATCCGCTAGCTATTGTTAATGTAGCGTCTCGTTGGAGATGCCCACATTGCGAAGACGCAGGCGCGTGATGGCGGCGGCTGGCCGGCGTGTCAGCAGGGTGCCAGGGATGGCTTTCTTGACGACCACGCCCACATCGCGGTTCACAATTCAGCGCTTGAACTGGGCGCGGATGACGCGGTGGGTTGCAACGACGCGCCAGCGCTCATCTGCGACGGCGAGTTGGAACACGGACTTTGCAAGATCGACCGCTACGGTTGTAGCATTCAATTCGGATCCCGTCAGTTTGCAACCTGATCTCCACGTCAATGAAAACCAGAGCGCCAATGTGGCGCACAAAACAGCCGGAGCACATCCCATCAATCGAGGCGCCTTTGGGCATCGCAGACGCGCCGCTCCACTATCCACTGCAGAATGGCCATTCCTGACTATCAGACGTGCATGCTCCCGTTCCTTCGGTATCTGTCGGATGGCGGTGAACACGCGCTCCGCGATGCTGAAGACAGCCTGGCGAAGCACTTCAAGCTGACGCCAGCAGAACGCGCGGAGCTTTTGCCCTCTGGGCAACAGGGCGTCTTCAAGAATCGAATCGGCTGGGCAAGAACGTACCTGAAAAAGGCGGCGCTCCTTGAGTCGCCGAAACGCGGCATCTTCCGAATCACAGAGCGAGGACTAAAGACGCTGGCTTCGAGCCCAGACAGGATTGACGTCAAGTATTTGGAGCAGTTTCCCGAGTTCATTGAATTTCGTGACGCCTCGAAATCCGAGACCGGTGTCAGCGCAGGCGCAACTACGGAACTGCCACAGTCGAAGACCACGCCGGAAGAAACGATTGAGCTTGCTCATCAAGGCCTGCGCGAACAACTCTCCGCCGAGTTGCTCTCAAGAATCCTGGCCTGCACGCCAACGTTCTTCGAGCAACTTGTCGTAGAGCTACTTGTCAAGATGGGCTACGGCGGCTCGCGCCGCGATGCCGGAGAGCGCATTGGTCAATCCGGAGATGGCGGTGTCGACGGGATCATCAAGGAGGACCGACTCGGTCTCGACACCATCTTCATCCAAGCGAAGAGATGGCAAGGCTCGGTCGGTA
>CAYNWR010000485.1:0-2332 GCA_964400915.1 uncultured Burkholderiaceae bacterium | reverse complement strand
CGATGCCCTTGGTGAGCTGGCCACCGCGCCCTTCACGCATGGGCACCATCACCAGGCTCTTGTTGCGATGCACGGGGCCCTCACCGGTGTTGACCAGCATGCACATCCAGTCAGCCTGCAGGCTGTTGGTGATCCACATCTTCTGGCCCGTGATGACGTAATCGTCGCCGTCCTTGCGCGCCACACTCTTGATGCCCGAGACATCGCTGCCCGCCGCAGGCTCGCTCACCCCGATCGAGCCGACCATGTCGCCCGCAATCGCAGGCGCCAGGAACTGGCGCTTGAGATCGTCGCTGCCATAACGCGCCAGGGCCGGCGTGCACATGTCGGTCTGCACTCCGATGGCCATGGGCACACCGCCACATTCGATGTGCCCGAGTGTCTCGGCCATCGCAACGGAGTACGAATAGTCCAGCGCGGCACCGCCATAGGCCTCAGGCTTGGTCAGGCCCAGCAGGCCCAGACGCCCAAGCCCCTTGAACACCTCATGGGCGGGAAAGATCTCGGCAGCCTCCCACTCGTCCACGTGCGGGTTGATGTGCTCGTCGATGTAGCGCTTGAGTGTCTTCTGGATTTCCTGGTGTTCGTGGCTGTATTGCATGTTGCTTCCGTCGAATGGATCGTTGTGGGGTCAACGCAGGTCAAAAGCGCCCAGCGCAAAGGCCTGGCCATTGATCAAGGCCTCGACCGCGTGAACGCCGGGGTGGTGGGTGCGGGTGCTCATCTGGGCCAGCGAGATGGATTTGTGCAGGTCGACCAGCGCCCCCGGTGGCACTGCCAGGGCCTTGAGCTTGAAGGTCTTGGGCGTCGTGTGGCCATCGGCCTTGCGGTAGTGGATGCGCAGGTCGATCAGCAAGTCCTGTGCGCGGCGCGCCGTTGAGGCCACCTGGAAATCGATGTCCACGCGCGCACCGATCCGCGCCCGCGCGGGTTCGATGGTGGCAGCCTTGATCAGCACCCTCGGTGCCCCGGCGTGCCCGAGGATCTCCAGCGCCGCCGTGTCGCCCTGCTTGACCGGGTGGCGCAAGGCGTGGCGCACCAGCTGGCGCCGTTGTTCACCGGCGTCCACCATCCACCGGCGTGCGGTTTCAATCGCCACGCGCGGGTGGTCCTTGGCCAGGTCGCCCAGGTGATTGGCCACCGAACGGCGCACGTAGGCGGATGGATCGTCCTTGAGTGCATCGAGCAGGGGCAGCAGCGGCGATGGATCCCGGGCGAAGACCTGCAAGCGCGACGCCCAGGGCAGGCGCGGCCGGGTGCCTTCGCTGACCAGTCGCCGCACGTGTGCGCTGGGGTCCTGCGTCCACCGCAGCAACATCTGCAGGCAACGCTGCGGGTAGCGCTCCAGGTACGGGCGGATGCACCATTCGGCGCTGAAACGCTGGGTCAGCGCGTGCTGGGCGGCAAAGGCCTCTTCGAAATGTTCCAGACCGTGCTGCGCGATGAACACGCTGTGCGGCAGGTACAGGAACGCCGAATAGGGGCGATCGCCGCTTTCGGGTTCGCCCTTGGCGTCCAGGCCCATCGGCGGATCCATCGACGCGACCAGGACCTGCAGGGCGTGTGGAATCGCCTGCGGGAGATGACGCCGCAGGGCCTGGGCCATGTGCACGCCGCGCTGCATCAGCTCCAGCGCTTCGTAGCCCTGGCGCACCTCACGCAGGAAGGCCTTGCGATCAAAGGCCGGCCAGGCCCGGGCGAGCATGTCCGCCAGGCGCGGCGGCACGTCGGCTCCCAGCAAGCTCTGCTTGAGCGCGTCAGCCATCGATCAGCCTTGGTGATTTCACGGCGCGTTGCCTACATCCGCGCCACGCCGAACTGCATCGGCCGGGTGCTGCGCTGGGCCGCATCGGCAACCGTGTCCAGACAGAACGCGAGCACCGCGCGGGTGTCGCGCGGGTCGATGATGCCGTCGTCGAGCACCATGCCGCTGGTCACGAAGGCATCGGCCTGCGCCTCGAACGTCGCCACGATCTTGTCGAATTGCTGCTGGGCCTGCACCGGGTCGGCCTTGACGCCTTTGCGCGCCAGGGCGGCTTCGGTGACGATCTGCATGGTCTGGGCGGCTTGCTCGCCACCCATCACCGCCGTCTTGGCCGACGGCCAGCTGAACAGGAAACGCGGCGCGTACCCACGCCCACACATGCCGTAGTTGCCCGCGCCAAAGCTGGCACCACACTGCACGGTGATCTGCGGCACCGTGGCAAGGGTCACCGCCTGGATCATCTTGCTGCCGTGCTTGATCATGCCGCCCTGCTCGCTGTCCTTGCCGACCATGTAGCCCGTGGTGTTCTGCAGGTAGATGATGGGATGCCCCAGTTGGCACATCCAC
>CAYNWR010000484.1:0-2340 GCA_964400915.1 uncultured Burkholderiaceae bacterium | reverse complement strand
TTCAGAGTTTGCTTTTTATTTTGTAGCGCCGCAGGTGGCCGTCTCGCCCGGGCTACGTGCGGTGTTGTATGTCGGCGTGGTCTGCCTGGGCGGGGGCGTGATCGATTCGACCGAGGCCTGAGCACCGGATCAACCCATGCGCGAAAGCAAGGTCTCCATGTCGCGCAACATCGGGTCGAACTGGCCGGCTTCGGCGCCCTGCCCGATGCGGTCCTGCAGTTCCTGCTCCACGTAGCACATGGTCATGCGCACATAGACGCTGTCCAGGGCCTTGCGCACCGCCGACAACTGTTGCGCCACCTGCAGGCAACCCGCACCCTCTTCGACCATGCGCTGCACTCCGCGCAACTGGCCTTCGGCGCGCCGCAGGCGGTGGATGACATCGGTGCGGGCGCTTTCATCGGTGAGGCGGGTCATGGGCAGGCTTTCGACAACGGATGGAACGGGGTTCAGGCACGGGACGGCGGCGCAGTGACCGCGGGTGCAACGGCGATGGGCACGGTGGGCGCCGGCTCGGGCACCAGCAAGGTGCCGCGCCACAATCCCTTGAGCGTGGCGACACTCAGGGCCAGGATCACCAGGCTGGCCAGGGCCAGTGCCAACAGGGCCACCGGCTGAAACCAGCCCGGCTCGGCCAGGCGCAGGCTTAGTGCGGCAAACGCCGCCAGGGGAAACGACATCCCCCAAAATGGCACCCCGAAAGCCTGGGCCAGGATGCGCCGCACCGTGGTGGCCGACCACAACAAAAAGAACAAGGCGATGCCCCACATCGCCCAGGCCAGGCCTCTGGGCGCTTCCATTTGCAGCAGCGACAGGCCGACCACTGCGGGCGGCGCCACCGTGATGAACGTGGTGGGCAAGAGGCGCGCAGGCCAGAGCCCCTGCGAGCCGATGCGCACGGCCAGCAGGGTCAGCACCACAGGCCAGAAGAAGACGCCGACGCCGAATTGCGCGGCCGCCCAGTCTCCGTATCCCAGCGGCACACCCGCCAGCGGCACGATGACATTGCCCACCACCGGGATGAACAGCACCGGCGTGATCCCCGCCCAGGCCAGTCCCTTGCCGTCCTCGCGCAACCAGCGCGCAAGCACCCAGACCGTCACCGCTAGCTCGAGCGCTGCCGCAGCCACCCAGATGGCGCGCACGATGGCCCCGGCAACACCATCGCGCAGGCCCAGCGCCACACCGGATGTGGCGAGCAACAGCAGCGAAATCGGGATCGCTGCAAAGAAGGCATGGCGCACGGGATGCATCAGGTCTTCGTGCACGTGCTGCGGCATCCGCATCCAACGCCAGAACGACGCCCCCAGCAGCACCAGACACACCAGCCCCGCAAGCACCGCCGCCGCCGCGCTGAGCACGGCCGCCCAGTCACCCATCGCAGCCTGGGCGCGGTGCCAGGCCAGCGCCAGGCCGGTCCATCCCATGACGATGGCGAACCAGCCTGGTGCAAGGTGCGCCAGGGCAGGCAATTGGGTGGGGCGGTCCATGTTGTTCATGTCATGTCAAAGGGGAGATCCAAAAGCGGTGAAGACCCTGGCAAACGGGGGCTTGATCGCCGATGCGGCCTTGATCAGAACGGCCGTGTCCGGACTGTTCTGTGACGTCGATGGTATGCCGAGCGCACGGGCATGGGCAAATTCGCCGGCGATCCGGTGGCGCCTCGCCCAGCCTTGCGGCGCCCGCGAATGGGCCCGCCTGCGTCTTGGACCTTCGTTCACCTGAACTGAGCGGCGAGAGGCGTTGCCTGGTCAGGATTGACCTGTGAGCGGCGTCTTGCTGCAGGCGACGTTCGATTCCGGCACACCCAGCCAGCGCAGGATCAAGCCCAGCGGGCAGACGTTGGTCCAGCCGAACTGGAACAGGTTGACCCCCACAAAGGCTGCGAAGGCCAGCCACCACTTGGACACAAAGACGGGCGAACCCTCAACGCCCAAGGCGAGCGAGATCAGGATGAACAGGCCGGCGATGACCCGGATGTAGCGTTCGACAGTCATGGGAAAACTCCTTGCTCTTGGTTGAAAAATGGTCGTTCCCGGTCTCAGGCACGGGCGCTGGCCCGGCGTTTGTCGCGCCACTCGTGCACGGTGCCGTACAGCACCGGAATCACCAGCAGGGTGAGAACGGTGGAAACAAAGATGCCGAAGATCAGCGAAATCGCCAGGCCGTTGAAGATCGGGTCGTCGAGGATGAAGAAAGCGCCCGTCATGGCGGCCAGTGCCGTCAGCGCGATGGGCTGGGCGCGCACCGCCGCCGCCTCGATGACGGCTTCGCGCAGCCCCACACCCTGCGCGACCTGCAGCTCGATGAAGTCGACCAGCAGGATCGAATTGCGCACGA
>CAYNWR010000483.1:0-2343 GCA_964400915.1 uncultured Burkholderiaceae bacterium | reverse complement strand
CCTGCCCAACCTGGACAATTTTGGTTCCAAGGCCGGCCGGGCGGACTATCCGGAGAATTTGGGGTTCATGGTTTGAGGCGGTTTTGGATCAAGCCTTCGCGCAGAACCGGCGACCGCGTGCGTGCCAATTGTTCAAGCAGGCGAACGCTGGTCGGCCCGGCAGTGGCCGCGCCAAGCGGGCCTTGGAAGGCCTGCGCGCGCGCCTTGAAGCGGCCGTCACCCAGCACGGTGCGCACCGCCGTCCGGATCTGCTCGGGCTTTGGCGACTGACGACCCAGGCGCACCCCTGCCCCTGACCATTGCACCCGCGCGCAGATCTCGGGCTTGTCGCTCTGCGCGCCGCACACGACCATCGGCACGCCATTGCTCAGCGCGATCAGTACACCGTTGTAGCCGCCGTTGGACACCATCACGTCCACGTGCGGCAGCAGGTCGTGGTAGGGCACGAAGCGCTCAACCTGCGCGTTGGCCGGAATGTCGCCCAATTCGCCCGGGGAAAGTTCACGCCCGGTGGTCGCAATCACCATGCAGTCCTCGCTGGCCAGCGCGGCCAGGGCCGGGCGCATGAGTTCGCCCAGGTCGCGGTTGTCCATCGTGCCCTGCGTCACCAGCACCACCGGCCGGCGCCGCGCCACCAGTGCCGGCCACCACGCGGGGCGTGCGCCTTCGGCATGCGGGTCACCCGCATGTGGCAGGGCGGCCGACGGCGCCATTGGCGGCATGGCTGGTGGCGTGAGTGGCCCGACAAAATGCACCTGCGGCGCAAGATCGCTGCGCGGGTATTCAAGGGCCTCGATGGAACCCTGCAGGAACAGGTAGGGTGACAAGGGCGTGTCCGTGGGCCCCAGGGCCACCGCAGGCAGGCCACAGCGTGCGCGCATGGCATCGTGATGCTGCACGACATCGCGCATCAGCGCGTGTTTGAACAAGCCGTTGAGCAGGTGATTGCGCACGCGCCCCAGGCGCGTCGCGCTGGGCGCCAGGCCCAGGCCATAGGGCGCGGTGTCGCGGCTGGACAGCGGCAGCGCCGAAAAGCCATAGGCGGCCCACGGCGCCCCGCCGCGTTCGCTGATCACCCGCGGACCAAACGTGACGAAGTCGGCCAGCAACACATCGGCTGGAAAGCGGCGCAAGATGTCGTCCAGGTCCTGGGCCTGCAAGGGCATGGCCGCCGCAAACACGTTCTTCAGGATGAACTTGATGTCGGCGATGCCCGTCAGTCCCTCGCGCTTCGGAAACATGGCGTTGGGGTTCTCCCCGTCGTAATCGAACGCGCGCACGATGGGATACACCTTGTAGCCGTGCGCCTCCACATGCGCCCGCACACAGGTGCCCGTGTACCAGGCCACCTCGTGGCCCGCTGTGCGCAAGGCGTCGGCCAGCACCAGGCCGGGCGCCACGTGGCCGATGATGGGTTGGGTGCAGATCAGGACGCGCATTGAAGGTCTCCAACGGGCCGGTGCGGTGGTGGGCCTGAAGCCCCTACGGCGCGCAGATCGCCGTGGATGCGCAAGTTGGCGTGCTTGGGGGATACTTCCTGACACCCCCCAACGGAGCGCATTCCATGACTTCCATCATCGGTACCCTGATCGTCGGATTTGTCGTCGGCCTGATCGCCCGCGCCCTCAAGCCGGGCGACGACAAGCTGGGCATCGTCATGACCACCCTCCTCGGCGTGGCCGGCTCGGCTGTCGCCAACTATGGGGGGCAGGCGCTGGGCTGGTACAAGGCGGGCGAAGCGGCGGGCTGGATCGCCTCGGTGGTGGGCGCCATCGTGCTGCTGTTCGTGTACAGCCTGGTCAAGGGCGGGTCTGGCGGTGGCTCGGAAGGCGGCTCCAGCAGCTGACAACGGCCACTCTTGAATGATTTTGAGCGTTAGCGAGCGCCGCGCCTTCGCTGTTAGCTATATTTTATATAGCAATGCAACCGCCCGCGCCTCGATCGCCTGGCGCTGCCCCACCGGACCCAGGTGCTCCGCGGTCTTGGCCTTCACATTGACCTGAGCCACGTCCACACCCAGGGCCTGGGCCATTGCCGTGCGCATGCCGGCAATGTGCGGCGCCAGGCGCGGCGCCTGGGCAATCACGGTGCTGTCCACATTGCCGACGGCCCATCCGGCCGCCTGCACCCGCGCCACCGCCTCGGCCAGCAGCACGCGCGAATCGGCACCGCGAAAACGCGCATCGGTGTCCGGAAAATGCGTGCCGATGTCGCCCAGGCCGGCAGCGCCCAGCAGGGCATCGGTGACGGCGTGCAGCAGCACGTCGGCGTCCGAATGGCCCAGCAGGCCCGTGTCGTGCGGGATCGCCACACCACCAATCACCAATGGCCGCCCCGGCACCA
>CAYNWR010000482.1:0-2353 GCA_964400915.1 uncultured Burkholderiaceae bacterium | reverse complement strand
CCTAGCCGCGCACAAACAGCGTGACCAGGGGCTCGTTGCCAACCTGGCGGCTCCAGTGCCCGTGCACGGCGGCATCGAACGTGGCGCCCGCGGGCAGCAGATCGGCCGAATAGAAATGCTCGCCGGGCGCAAACACGCGCGAGCTGCCGTCCTGCAGTCCGATCTCCATGTGGCCCTTCAGGATGAACACCCACTGCGGGTGTGGCGAGCAATGCCACTGGCTGCGAAAGCCCACGGCGCTCTCGCGCAGCTGCAGGCCCCCCGAGGGCATCAGCGCCGACAAACGCGCGGCCTCGCTGCCCTCGCCCAGGGCGATGCGCTCGTCGCGCCAGCGCGCGCGGCCATCGGTGTCGGTGAACAAGACGGTCTTGATGAATTCGGGCATGGTCTTGGCCTGGTTCTGTGGATGGGGCAAGGAATGGGGGGCGGGCGCTCAGGCCAGCGCTGGGTCGAAGGCCAGTTGCACCTTGGACGATCGGGACTTGTCGGCGGCCAGTTCAAAGGCTTCCACCGCACGGTCGATGCCGAGCACGCCGGTGATGACGGGCTTGCCGTCGATCAGGCCTTGATCGAGGAAACGCGCAGCCACGGCAAACTCTTCGTGAAAGCGGAAGGTGCCGCGCAGGTCAACCTCCTTGGCCACGATCTGGGTCATGGGCAGGCTCATGTCGCCACCCATGCCCACGGCCACCAGCACACCGCGCGGCGTGAGCGCGTCGATGCCCGCGCGCAAGGCACGCTCGGCACCCGAGGCCTCGAAGAACACGTCGAACTGGCCCTTGTCGGCCGTGTAGGGCGCCAGGCGATCGGCCTGGGTGGCCATGTTGATGGTTTCATCGGCGCCCATGCGCTGGGCCACGGCCAGGGCGGCGTCCTGCACGTCACAGGCCACGATGCGGGCGGCACCCGCGCGGCGGATGGCACCGATCAGCAGGGCACCGATGGGGCCACACCCGGTGACCAGCACCTGCTTGCCCCACACCCCGCCCGAGCGCGCCACCGCGTGCAGGCCCACGGACAGGGGCTCGGCCAGCGCGGCCTCGGACAGGCTGACGCGGTCCGAGATGACGTGAGCCTGATGCGCCTCGATCACCAGATGCTCGCGAAACGCGCCATGGATGTGCGGAAACCGCATGGCGCTGCCGTAGAAGCGCATGTCCAGACAGTGGTTGTGGTGCCCGCGCTGGCAATAGCGGCACACCCCACAGGGCCGCGAGGGCGAGATCGCGATGCGCTGGCCGCGGGCAAATCCCTTCACGTCGCGGCCCACTTCGTCGATCACCCCCGAGACCTCGTGCCCCAGCACCATGGGTTCGCGGATGCGCACGGTGCCAAAGCCGCCATGCTGGTAGTAATGCAGGTCCGATCCGCAGATGCCGCCAAAGGCCACGCGCACGCGCAACTGGCTGGCACCCAAGGGTTCGGCGTCGAAACGGCCCAGGCGCAGATCGAGCGGGGCATGGCAAATCAGGGCTTTCATGGCAGGGCTTTCATGACCAGGCCTCCTGGGGCGCGTCCCCATCGGCTTTTTGAATGGAATCGAATGATAGCGAGCGTGCGCGCTTCGCGCATTGCTATCAAAAAAATAGTTACCTGCTGACGCGCACCAGGGCGTCCTGGCGGCGGTGCAGATCGGGCAGCAATTCCAGGCCCAGGCCGGGCTTGTTGTTCAGCGAGATCATGCCGCGCTGCACCTGGGGCAGTTCGGTCACCAGTTCGCGGTACCAGCCGCTGTAGAAGGCGCGCACCGATTCTTGAATGAGCGCATTGGGTGCGTGCAGGCTCAGCTGCGTGCTGGCGGCCCAGACCACGGGGCCCGTGCAATCGTGTGGGGCGACGGGCAGTTGCCAGGCATCGGCCATGGCCGCAATCTTGCGCGCCTCGCTCAAGCCCCCGCACCAGCTCAGGTCGAGCATCACCACACCGGCCACGCCGGTCTGCAGGTAGTCCTTGAAGCCCCATTTGTACGACAGCGTTTCGCTGGCGCAGATCAGGGCCTTGCAGTCTTGTGCGTAGGCCTTGAGCAGATCGAGGCTGTCCATGCGGATCACGTCCTCGTGCCAGAAGGTGTTGAACTCCTGCAGCGCCTGCGCGATGCGCCGTGCCATGGGCAGGCGCCAGAGGCTGTGGAACTCCACCATGATGTCCATGCGATCGCCCACCGCCTCGCGGATCTTGCGAAAGGGCTCCAGCGCGGTGTCCAGATCGCCCGGGCTGATGTATTGGCCATCGCTGGCCTCGGCCGCCGGGTCGAAGGGCCAGATCTTCATGCCCGTGATGCCCTCGGACAGCAGCGACTCGGCCAGTTCGTCGGCGTGGTGCAGGAAACCCTGCAGATCCTCGTAGGGGCCGC
>CAYNWR010000481.1:0-2365 GCA_964400915.1 uncultured Burkholderiaceae bacterium | reverse complement strand
GCCGGGCGTCAAGCTGCTGCGCACTCTGAGCTTTCCGGCCAAGGCCAGCATCGTCGTGGGCTTGTTGCTGATTCCCGTGGTCATCCTGGCCTTGGCGTATTTTCAAGCGGCCATGGGCCAGGTCGAATTCGCACTCAAGGAGCGAGATGGCGTGGTGTACGTCAAGGCCACCATCAAGACCCTCGAGGCGGTCCAGGCGCTGCGAGGTGAAATCTCGGGCGGCAATGCTTCGCCGGCAACCCAACAGCAATTTGATGCGGCTTTCAAGGCACTCGGGCAGGTCGAACAGAGCCTGGGCAAGTCACTGGGTACAGGCGAAGCGTTTGCCAAACTGGCGCCCCTGCTGAGCAAGGCCGCCGGCGAAAAAGAACCGGAGGCTGTCCGACAGGCCTATGTCAATTTCGTGGAAGGGCTTGATGACGTCAAGGAGCAGGCGGTGCTCAACTCCAACCTGGCGCTCGATCCGGATGCCGATTCCTACAACCTCATGGTTGCTGTCACCGATCACCTGCCAGCTGCCACCGAGGCCATTGCGCTCATGCGTTCAACGGGCGCGCGCGTGTTGGCTGCTGGGAAATTCGAGGGCAATCAGCGCGACATCTTTGTGCGCAATGTAAGCTTGGCCGAACACCACCTGGATGCCGTGGACAAGCACCGGGGTGAGGTCTACAAGGTGTCACCGCACCTCAAGGCCGCGATGCGACTGGACGAGGCGGTTGCAGCGGCCCATGCGTTGGACAAGTTCATCGAAGCCAATATCCTGAACGATCTCAAGCCCGGAGACGGCACTGCGCTGCGCGCAAGGATCACCGACACGATTGCAAACCTGCACGCCGCCAATCAGCGGGCGCTCGACGCCCTGGATGGCTTGCTGGTCCAGCGCATCGAAGGATTTCAAGCCAAAGAGCTTCAGATCGCCGTGCTCCTGGTAGTTACGCTGGCGCTGGCCCTGTATGTGTTCGTCGCTTTCTATCGTGTGACGCGCGGTGGCAACGACGAAGTGGCCCGCCACCTCAAGGCCATTACCGATGGTGACCTCACCACCAACCCAAGGCCCTGGGGTCGAGACGAGCCCGCCCAGTTGATGCTGGTTCTGGCGGCCATGCAGCAAAGTCTGCGCGGCATTGTGGGGCAGGTGCGCTCGGCCTCGGACGGCATCGTGAGCGCCAGTTCGGAAATCGCCTCGGCCTCTCAGGATTTGTCGGCGCGGACCGAGCAGGGCGCGGCGGCCCTGGAAGAGTCGTCCGCCACGATGGAAGAGATCTCGTCGACGGTGAAGGCCACGGCCGACAACGCCCACACGGTGGCGGAGCTGGCCACGCAGAACGCCAAGGTGGCCCAAAAGGCCGGCTCCGAAGTGGGCCGGGTCGTCAAGACGATGCAGGACATCAACCAGTCATCGACCAAGATCGCCGACATCATCGGCGTGATCGATGGCATCGCGTTCCAGACCAACATCCTGGCGCTCAACGCCGCGGTCGAAGCGGCCCGCGCTGGTGAGCAGGGCCGCGGCTTTGCCGTGGTGGCTTCGGAGGTGCGGGCGCTGGCGCAGCGTTCGGCCAACGCCGCCAAGGAAATCAAGGCCCTGATCACCACCAGCGTTGAGCAGGTGGGTAGCGGCACGGCCGTGGTGCAAAGCGCGGGCGCCACCATCGACGAGCTGGTGAGCAGCGCCGATCGCATGAACAAGCTGCTGGCCGAGATCGCCAACGGCGCGCGCGAGCAGGCCACCGGTGTCGATCAGATCGGAACGGCCATTCAGGAACTCGACCGCAACACCCAGCAGAACGCAGCCTTGGTCGAGGAGACCTCGGCCGCGGCCGTGGCGCTCAGCGATCAGGCCCATGGCCTGGCCGACAAGGTCAGCAAATTCGTGTTGCCCTGATATCCTCCGGGCATTCCTGACTTCGTACGTGCTGGGGCGCCGGTCTGCCGTTTGGGCAGGCGGGTGCTGACCGGCAGCCACCACCATGCCCACCCGCGCCACCAAAATCGTTGCCACCCTCGGCCCCGCGTCGAGCGACCCTGCCTTGCTCGAGGCCATGATCCGAGCGGGTGTCAACGTCGTGCGCCTGAATTTCAGCCATGGCAAGGCGCAGGACCACATCGACCGGGCGGCCATGGTGCGCGATGCCGCGCGCCGTGCCGGGCGCGAGGTGGCGATCATGGCCGACCTGCAGGGCCCGAAGATCCGCGTCGGCAAGTTTGCCGACGGCAAGGCGCAGTTGCAGGCGGGCGCTGCTTTTGTGCTGGACGCCGCGCGGACCGAGCTGGGGGACGCCAACGGCGTGGGGCTGGACTACAAGGAGCTTCCGCGCGACGTGAAGCCGGGCGATGTGCTGCTGCTCAACGATGGCCTGATCGT
>CAYNWR010000480.1:0-2377 GCA_964400915.1 uncultured Burkholderiaceae bacterium | reverse complement strand
GGACAAGGTCTTCTACACCACGGGGCGCCTCACGAGCGAGATGGTCATCAAGGCGGCACAGATGGATGTGGCGATTGTGGTGTCGCGCAGTGGCATCACGCAGATGGGCCTGGAGATCGCCGAGCGCCTGGGTCTGTGCACCATTGGTCGGGCGACCCATCGACGTTTCCTGTGTTACAGCGGCAAGCACCGATTGCAACTGCAGCCCGAATGGGCCGAACGACCCAGGGCGTGACACCGTGCGCGTTTCGAAGCGCGAATCCAGGCGGGATGGCCGTGCCCGCGCCGTCCGTGCCCAAGCGCCGACGCTGATGGGCCTTGCGCCCGTGGTGTCCGCCAACACCCGGCTGCTGGTGCTGGGCAGTTTCCCGGGCAAGGTGTCGCTGGCCGAACAACGCTACTACGCACATCCGCAAAACCAGTTTTGGCGCATCTTTGAGGCCATATTGCCTGTCAGCGAGCACCCGTTGTCTCAAGTTTGCTATCAAATCAGGATTGATCGGCTGCGGCAACATGGGATCGGGGTGTGGGACGTCTACGCCAGTTGCCGTCGCGAAGGCAGCCTGGATGCCGACATCGAGGATGCCCGGCTCAACGACTTCGCGGGCTTGGCGCTGACCCAGGTTCCGATCGAGGTGATCGCCTTCAATGGCGGTGAAAGCCACCGGCATCACGTGAGCGTGGCTGCTGCATTTGTATCAGCGGGCCTGCGGGTGCCGCAGATGATGCGCCTGCCGTCCACCAGCCCTGCCAACGCCAGTTGGTCGTTTGCGCGCAAGGTGTCTGCCTGGCGCGAGTGCCTGGCCCGTGCAGGGATCGCGGGCGCAGGCGCTCGATAATCGGGACATGCCCCGCTCGGCCGCCGTCATCGATCCTGCTTCCGTCAGCTTCAGCGACGCCGGACGCACACGGACGCTTCACCTGGGGGGAACGGCCTGGGTGCAGGGCAGCATGCGCGTCGATCGCCCGTTTGAGATCGAACTGGAATACGTGCAGCGCATGATGGCCTGGCTGCTGTTTGTTGATCCCGACCGTGTTCAACAGCGGCGCGCGGTCCAGTTGGGCCTGGGCGCGGCCACGATCACCAAGTTCTGCCATCAGCGCCTGCGCATGAGCACAACCGCCGTCGAAATCAATCCGGCGGTGGTGCAGGTCTGCCGGCAGGCCTTCAAGCTGCCCCCGGACGACGAGCGCCTGCAGGTTGTACTGATGGACGCGGCCGACTACCTTGAGCAACGCGGGGTGCCAGGAAGTGTCGATGCCCTGCAAGTGGACCTGTTTGACGCCCAGGCAGCGCGGCCTGTGCTGGACAACAGCGATTTTTATGGCGCGTGCCGTCGCGCGCTCTGCGATGATGGGGTGATGACGGTGAACCTGTTTGGCCGGCGCTCCAGTTTCGACGCCAGCCTGGCCTGCCTGACCGACCTGTTCGGTGAGGCCTGTGTCTGGGCCTTTCCACCCACCCGCGAGGGCAACAGCATTGTCGTGGGCACGCGCCTGCCCATGCCTGTGGATCGCGAGCTGCTTGCAAGCCGCGCGCAGATCATCCAATCGCGCTGGGGCCTGCCGGCGGATCGCTGGGTGCGCTCGCTCAAGCGCATCGGCAAGGTGAGCGTGTGATGGCCACCGGAGCCGTTGCGTCCACCGGCACGCCTGTCATGGCCATGCCCATGCGCCTCGATTGGCGGCGCGTTGTTGACTGGCTGCGCGACGATGGCGTGATCGCCCCCGAGGAAGCCACACGCACCATCGAGCGCTGCTCGCGCGCCGAAAGCGCCCAGCATCCGCTTGTGCGGCTGGGCAGCCTGGGCTTGTCGCGGGCGGCCGACGGGCGCTCGCTCGATCTGGAAGAGCTCACGCAGTTCATCGCCAGCAAGGCAGGGGTCGAATATTTCCGCATCGATCCGTTGAAGGTCGATATCGGCCGTGTCACCGATGCCATGAGCGCCGCCTACGCCGAGCGCCACCGCCTGTTGCCGGTCCAGTTTGCACCTGGCGAAATCGTCGTGGCCACGTCCGAGCCGTTCCTGGACGACTGGGTGCCCGAGGTGGAACGCCAGTCGCACCGGCGCGTGCGCCGCGTGATGTCCAACCCGCAGGACATTCAGCGCTTCACCGCCGAGTTCTACGCCCTGGCGCGCTCCATCACCAATGCCCAGCGCAGTGGCGGCAACATCGGGCCGGCCAGCTTTGAGCAACTGGTCGAACTGGGCAAGGCCAACAAACAGCTCGATGCCAACGACCAGGGCGTGGTGCTGGTGGTCGACTGGTTGCTGCAGTACGCGTTCGACCAACGCGCCAGCGACATCCACCTGGAACCGCGGCGCGATCAGGGCGTGAATCGATACCTTGTTCGACTTGTCCTTCACCGCCAGCT
>CAYNWR010000479.1:0-2378 GCA_964400915.1 uncultured Burkholderiaceae bacterium | reverse complement strand
GTCGGGCACGTCGTCGCCCCAGCCTTCGATCACGCGCAGGGCACCCAGCTCGATGAAGATGGGATCGAGCAGGCGTGCGTGCTCAATGAACTTTTCCTTGTTGGCGGTGGGGACAGCGATCACGAAACCATCGATGTAGGACATGTCTTTTCTCCTGTGGGTTGACTGGTTGGGGCGCTGACAAATGGGCGTCGCGCATCTGCACGACGATTGACCTCGCATCCAATCGACGGCGCTTGCCATTGGCCTCGATCGGTCCTGGCATGCCCTCATCCTTCAAAAACGCCTTCCCATCGGCATTGATGAGGAAAAACAGTCGATAGCGAGCGTCAATTATTGGTTGTTTGCTATTGTTTTTGATAGCTCCGTCATGCCCATGTGAATGGCAGGGCGCAAGCGGCCAACGCTAGCGATACACCTCCAGCCGGTTGCCCAAGCGCAACACGCGCACCACGATGCGGGCATCTTGAATGTCGCAAATGATGCGCCAGTCGCCCACGCGGTATTTCCAGTGGTTTCCAAGCACCGCGCCAGACAGCGCGTCGGGATCGAACTCAATCCGATAGGCCAGGTTCTCGCTCCACGTCCTCCAGCGGCACCGCCTTGCGGTTGCGCCTTGCCCGAGCCTCAGCCAGGTGGTAATCCTCCAGGTCGTCGATGTATTCCAGGATCGCCTCGCGGGCCAAGGCCGTCTTGGTGCGCCCGGTTTCGGCGGCCAGTGCACCCAGGCGCTGCTCGATCGAGTCGGGTAGTCGAAAGGCAAGCATGTGAATGCCTCTATGGAGTTTGCTATACAAGCATAGCGGCTCCCCTGGGTCACAGGGTCAAGCACCGCGCAGTGGGCGCTCCGCTACGATGGTCAATGCCGATCCACCAACTCAAACACCGGAGACACCCATGCAAGCCAACGCCATCAAACAAGACATCCTCGCGGGCAAGACCGTGGCCGGGGCGATGGTGTTCGAGTTCTTCTCGCCGGGCATGTCGTCCATCCTGGTCAATGCCGGTTGTCGTTTTGTGCTGTACGACATGGAGCACTCGGGCCTGGGCTATGAAACGCTCAAGTGGCTGTTTGCCAGTTGTCGCGGCTTGCCCATCGAGCCCATGGTGCGGGTGCCGCGCGGTGAATACACCTGGCTGGCGCGGGCACTCGATCTGGGTGCGCGGGGTGTGATGATCCCCATGGTGGAGTCGGCCGAGCAGGCACGCAGCATCGTGCAGGCGTGCCGATACCCACCGGTGGGGCGGCGCGGCGCGGGTTTTGGGTTTGCGCAGTGTGACTACCTGGCCGGTGATGTGGGGCAGAAGATCCAGCGCGCGCACGAGCGCACGATGGTGATCGCGCAGATCGAAACCGAACGCGGGCTGGACGAGGTGGAGGCCATCGCGGCGGTGGACGGCATCGACGTGTTGTGGATCGGCCATTTCGATCTGTCCAACTTCATGGGCATCCCCGCGCAGTTCGATCACCCGCGTTTTGACGCGGCGATGCGCCAGGTGGCGGCCGTGGCGCGGCGCCACGGCAAGGCGGCGGGCTTCATGGCCACCGATTCGGCCTGGGTGGCGCGCGCACGCGAGATGGGCTACACCATGCTGGCCGGTGGCACCGACAGCGGGCTGATGCAGGCGGGCTACCAGGCCCTCGTGGGGCACATCAACGCCCCGGCGCGGGCCTGAGTGCACCGCGCAGCACAGCACCACGACGTACCCCAGCTCACCGCACCCGATCCAAAAAATTCCATCCCTTCCACGCCACAACCAGAAACGAGACGCACACCATGTCCGCCACCAGCCCCTCCGCACCCTCCGCCGGCCCTGCCGGCATCGCCCCGCGCTTCAAGGTGGGCCTGACCCGCGACCTGCTCACGCCCAGCGGCGAGCCCTCGTTTGGCAGCGGGCCCCTGGCGCTGCTGGCCGACGATCCGCACATCGAATGGGAGTTTCTGCCCGAATCGCTGACCGAGATCACGCCCGACGTGATGGCCCGCTACGACGGGCTGTACGTCAACTCGCCGCGCGTGACGGCGGCTGCTGTGGCGCGCAGCGATCTGCGTGTGCGCATCGTCAGCCGACACGGTGTGGGGTATGACTCGGTGGACGTGCCCGCCCTGGCGGCCAAGGGCGTGATCACCACCAACACACCCGTGGCCATCCGCCGGCCCGTGGCGGTGGCGGCGCTCACCTTCATCTTGGCGCTGGCGGGCAAGCTGTTTGAGAAGGACCGCCTCACGCGCGCAGGCCGGTGGAACGAGCGCACGGCCCACATGGGCCTGGGGCTGACCACGCGCACGCTGGGCGTGATCGGTGCGGGCGGCATCGGCTGCGAGCTGCTGGCGCTGGCGCGCCCCTTTGGCTGGAAGATGCTGGTGGCCGATCCT
>CAYNWR010000478.1:0-2384 GCA_964400915.1 uncultured Burkholderiaceae bacterium | reverse complement strand
TGCGGCGCGACAGGCTGGGTGCGCTCTTCATGGCGATGTAGGCGTTGGTGTTGGCGGGATTGCCAACCACCAGCACCTTCACCTGACGACTCGCAACGGCATCCAGCGCCTTGCCCTGCGCCGTGAAGATCTGGGCATTTGCCGCGAGCAGATCCGCGCGCTCCATGCCGGGGCCGCGGGGCCGTGCACCCACCAGCAGGGCGTAGTCGACATCCTTGAATGCCGTCTGCGGATCGCCATGGGCTTGCATGCCCGCAAGCAGCGGAAAAGCGCAGTCGTCCAACTCCATCATCACACCCTTGAGGGCCTTTTGCGCCTTCTCATCGGGGATCTCCAGCAGTTGCAGGATCACCGGTTGATCCTTGCCCAGCATCTCGCCGGCAGCGATGCGAAACAGCAACGCATAGCCAATCTGGCCAGCCGCCCCGGTGACGGTGACGCGGACGGGTTTCTTGCTCATGAACGACTCCTTGGACTGAATGAAACAGGCCCCAGCGGGCGCGTGGGCGCACAACCTGACAAGTGTACCGCCGCCCCCTTGACGCCGCGCTGACGAAAGCCCGGGCGCGGGTCGGTCCGGATGGCGCTATTCTCTTATATCTTATATAAGATTGGAATGCGCAAGTCAGCGGAGACGCCACCGGCCTTCAGCCCCCTGTATCGCCAGATCAAGGCCCTGATCCTGCAGGGCCTGCAGCGCGGCGACTGGAAGCCTGGCGAAACCATCCCCAGCGAGATCGAACTGGCGCAGCAGTACCGCGTCAGCCAGGGCACGGTGCGCAAGGCCATCGACGAATTGGCCGCCGACCACCTGTTGATGCGACGCCAGGGCCGCGGCACCTTTGTCGCCACACACGCCGAGCAACACGTGCAATACCGGTTTCTGCGTCTGATGCCCGATGTCGGAACACTTGACGACGAAGGGCCGGCGCAACGTCGCATCTGCCTGTGCGCCCGCGAGAGGGCCTCGGCGGACATCGCGCGCGCCTTGCGCCTGCGCAGCGGCGACGGCGTGATGCACGTGCAACGTGTGCTGCTCTTTTCCGGCGTTGCCACCATTCTCGAAGACCTGTGGCTGCCGGGCACGCCCTTCAAGCGCCTGCATGCCGAACAGCTCGAGCGCTTCAAAGGGCCGACCTACGCGCTGTACGAGGAGCACTTCGGCATCAGCATGGTTCGCGCCGAGGAAAAACTCAAGGCCGTTGTGCCGGCGCCGACCGAATGCAGCTTGCTCGAGGTTGCACCCGGCACCGCCTTGCTGCAGGTGGAACGCCTGGCCTACACCTACAACGACCAGCCCATGGAGCTGCGGCGCGCGCTCTACCGCACCGACCGTCGCCACTACCGCAACACGCTCAGCTGAATGTCCTGACAATCTGCTGACGTGTGCTGCGTCGCAGCATGCCCTAGAATTTCAAGGCCGATGCGTCTGCTGCGGCCCATAACAACACCTGAAGTGAAGGCCTGACATGTCCTTGCCCTCCCCGACCGCATCCAGCGCGCGACCAGAATTTCGCAACATCCACGCCCTGTCCGACCTGCCCTCGTACCGCTTGCCGGCGGCAGGCTGGGTGTCGATCCTGCATCGGGTGAGCGGCGTGCTGATGTTCGTCCTGCTGCCCCTGGTCATCTGGATGTTCGATACCTCGATCAGCTCGGAGATCTCCTTTCAGCGCTTCAAGGCCGCTTTTGACACCGGCCTGTGGGGCATCCCCGGGGTGTTGATCAAGCTTGTCGTCCTGGGCCTGCTCTGGGCTTACCTGCACCACCTGTTTGCCGGCATCCGCCACCTGCTCATGGACATGAACCACGACCTTGTCACCAAGGAGTTCGGCAAGTCGTCTGCGGTGTCGGTGCTGGTGGGCAGCATCAGCGTGACCGTGGTGCTGGGCGCCAAGCTCTTCGGCGTGTACTGAACACGGCCGTCGCCGGAAAGGAAGCAACTCATGGCAGTCAATTTCGGGGCCAAGCGCATCGTTGTCGGGGCCCATTACGGCCTGCGCGACTGGCTGGCGCAACGTGTCACAGCGGCGCTCATGCTGCTGTTCACGTTGGTCGTGCTGGCACAGGTGCTTTTCACCAAGGGGCCCATCGGGTATGACCTGTGGGCCGGCATCTTTGCTGCGCAATGGATGAAGGTGCTCACCTTCGTGCTGGTGGTCGCGTTGGCCTGGCACGTCTGGGTTGGCATGCGCGACGTTTTCATGGACTACATCAAGCCCGTGGGCCTGAGGTTGGTTCTGCAGGTTTTCACCATCGTCTGGCTGGCCGGGTGCGCCGGCTGGGCCATCCAAGTGCTCTGGAGGCTTTGAAGCATGTCCTACACCAACGCCAAGATCAGTCGGCGCCGATTTGACGTCGTCATCGTCGGCGCCGGCGGCTCG
>CAYNWR010000477.1:0-2395 GCA_964400915.1 uncultured Burkholderiaceae bacterium | reverse complement strand
CGATCATCAGGGCATTGGCCAGCCCATGGTGCAGGTCGCACACGGCGCCCAGCGCGTGGGCGGCCGAATGCACGGCGCCCAGGTCCTTCTGGAACGCAATGGCCCCCATCATCGAAGCCATCATCATGTCGCTGCGCGCTTGCAGGTCGGATCCCCGTGTCACGGCGGTTTCGATGGCCGCTGCGGCGATGCGTGTGCCTTCCAGGGCGATGCCATCGCACAGCGGATGGTAGGCAGGCGACAGGTAACTTTCGATGTTGTGCGTCAGCGCATCCATGCCGGTCGCGGCCGTCACTGCCGGCGGCAGGCCCAAGGTCAGCTCAGGGTCTGCAAACACACAGCGCGCAAGGATCCTGGGGCTGAACACGACCCGCTTGAGGTGTGTGTCGTTCTCACTCACCACCGACGATCGCCCCACTTCGGAGCCCGTCCCCGACGTGGTGGGCAGGGCCACAAAATAGGGCAGCGCCTGGGTGATGGGCCGCACCTGCGGATGATCCCAGACGTATTCGAGGATGTCGCCCTCGTGCGTGGCCGCGACACCCACCACCTTGGCCACATCCAGTGCCGCGCCACCGCCAAACCCGATCACCGCATCGGCGCCATGCGCCTTGAATGCCGCGGCACCGTCCATCACCTGCGCGCAGGTCGGGTTGCCAAACACACCCGCAAACACGGCCACGTCAAGGCCACCCAGGTGCGTGCGGAATTCGGCCAGGACCGGCAAGGCCGCCAGCGCTCGGTCGGTCACGATCAACGGTCGCTTGATGCCCTGCCCACGCAGATGATCGGCAACCTCGCGCCGCGCCCCCGCACCGAAGCGGATCGCAGTGGGAAATGAAAAACCTTGAACAGACATCATCACAACTCCAGAACCATGTGGATTTTGCCGTGATAACGACCATCCACCCGGATGGCACGGGGTTCGACGCCAAATGCCCTGAAGCCCGCTCGCTCATAGACCCGCTGTGCCACCCCGTTTCCCTCGGTGACGGTGAGCACCAGGCAGGTCATGCCCTGGCCCTGCGCGTGGCACAGCAGCGCGTCCATCAAGGCGGCGCCTGCGCCCCGGCCAGCGATTTCGGGTGCGACATACATGCCGACAACCGTGCCCTTGTGCTGCTCCTTGGCCCGTCGGGCGCGTTCCAGGCCAACCATGCCCAGCAAATCGCCAGCGTGGAAGGCACCCCAGAAGGCGCCATCCTTGCCTGACAGGCGCTCCTGTGACCAGGCCAAGGGCCTGGCCTGTTCGCTTTCGGTGTCGGAGGTGAATGCCAGCGGGTGCTCGCGCAAGGCCCGCAGGCGCAATTCGCGATAGGTCGGGGCGTCGGCAACGCTCAGGCGACGAATGATGGCGCGCGGCGCATCCGACGTCACGGAACGGAAGGATTTGGAATCATGAATCCGCCAAAGAATGCCGCAAGCGCCTGGTGGGCGTCAAGCGGCAGAACCTGAGCGATGTATTGGTCGGGCCGAACGACCACCAGCGCGCCGCGGGCGCGGTCGACACCGCGCAGATCGAAGATGTCGGGTCCGTTGCGGAGCACCGGGCAGAACACCTTCTCGTAGTCGCGAAGCCCGTAGCGGCCTTTCTGCGGCAGCAGGAGCATGGGCATTGACTCCATGGCCAGGCTGGCGTGAGGCTGCTGGAAGATGGCGCGCAGGTCGAACACGGCGTCCGGGTCCTGCCCGGGGCGGGTGAATCGGCGCACAGGCGAATCGGCCGATCGCTCCAGGAAGGCGCACAGCGCACGCACGCCGCTGCCCGCATCGGTGGCGTCGTTGGCTGCCGCGAACGCATACAGGCGCCAGCGCCCGTCGGCCTTCCCGGCGTGCCCCAGCTGCACCACCTTGGCGTCGCTGGCCCGAACCACGGGCGCCGAATGAAAGCGCGTGCCCACCTCGAATCCCGTGGCCAGGGCTTGATGCCGGGTGTCGCCGCAGATGATCGAGGGTTGGTAACGCGTGCCCATGCCGGCCGTGAATCGCAGATGCTGTTCAAAATAGGCCTGGAACGCCTTGGGGTCGACACCGCCCGATCCGCCGGTGCCCTCGGCGGGTTTGTCGCTGATCATGCGGGCCCATTCGCGATCGAACTCGATGAGCTCGTTGCCGACCGACTGGCGCTCGGCCGTGTAGGTGTGCAGCAGCTGCGGTGGACACTGCCCACGCAGCACGGCCGCGAGTTTCCAGCCGAGATTGAAGGTGTCCTGCATCGAGAAATTCATGCCCTGCCCAGCCTTGGGGCTGTGGGTGTGGCAGGCATCCCCCGCGATGAACACGTGCGGCAATCGCTTGGGCACGTCCGCGACGGGCACATCGTCGTACTTGTCACAGATGCGATGGCCGATCTCGTAGACCGACCACCAGGGCACTTCCTTGACCTCGAGCGAGT
>CAYNWR010000476.1:0-2398 GCA_964400915.1 uncultured Burkholderiaceae bacterium | reverse complement strand
TGCACGCTGTCCAGGCCAAACTCAACCACGTAGGTGGTGCCATAGGCCAGGTTGGCCGCCGGGTTGATGGTGAGCTTGTTGGCGCTGACCGTCAGTTCGCTGCTGGCCTTGGTGTAGCTGGCCACCACCGCCCCAAGCCCGTCCTTGATGACGATGCTGCCCGCGCCCAGTTGCACCGATTCGTCAAATTGCAGCTCAATGTCAGCCTCAGGTGCCACCCCCACCGTGCCCTCACCAGGCACTCCCCCCACAAACACCGGCGCCACGCCGTCGTTGAAGGCCTTGCCGTTGAAGAGCAGGTTCTCGACGCCTGTCAGTATGGAAATCTGCCCACCGACGTTTTGCTTGACGGTGTAGCTGCCGACGCCGATGTTGACGATGGTGTACGCGGAAATGTCCAGCGCAAACACGGCCGTGTCGACGTCGTCTCCGCCTTCGAGTGTGTCCGCTCCCCCACCGCCGATCAGGGTGTCATCGCCGGTTCCGCCCAACAACGCGTTGTCGCCCGTGGTCCCCGTGATGCTGTCCGCCAGAAAACCGCCTTCGGCGTTTTCGATGTTCAGCAACTGGTCGCTGATGCTGGAGCCCGTGGTCGTTCCTGCGGTCAGGTCGATGCTCAGGAACGCTTCGAGATTGCCGTAGTAGGCCCAGTCCGAACCAATGCCGCCATCAAGCTTGTTGGTGCCACTGCCACCCACCAGGGTGTCGTTGCCCCCCGCCCCGTTGAGGGTGTCGTTGCCGCCATAACCAAACAGGTGGTTGCCGGCCCCGTCCCCCACCATCACATCGGCGAAATCACTGCCCCAGACGATCTCGACCGCGATGATGCTGTCGGTGCCGCCGTCACCGTCGCTGACCGACAGCGAACCGAGGTCGACAAACAGGCCCGACGACGCGCTGGTGTAGTCGGCCACGTCGCCCGTGCCGGCGCCGCCGTCCAGGGCGTCGTTGCCCAAGCCGCCGATGAGCTCGTCGTCGCCGTCCATGCCATACAGGGTGTCGTTGCCGTTGCCACCCGTCAGATGGTTGTGGACGTTGCTGCCGGTGATCTTGTCGCCGAAGAACGACCCGACAACCGATTCCACGTCGACCAAGGTGTCGGTGCTGCCCGTGCCGTCCAAACCCGTGCCGGCACCCAGATCGATGGTGATGCCGGACCCGGAACTGCTGTACTGCGCGATGTCCTCGCCGGGGCCGCCGTTGAGGTCATCGGCCCCCGCCCCGCCAATGAGGGTGTCGTCACCGTCGCCGTCGGACAGGATGTCGGCGCCACCCCCGCCGTCCAGTTCATCGGCGCCGTCGTAGGTGACAAAGCCGTTGGCATTGCCATCTCCCACAAAGTGATCGCCAAAGGCGCTGCCGTAGACAACCTCGAAGCCATTGATGGTGTCCTGGCCGCCCATGCCGTCGTTGCTGACCTTGGAGACCGACAGATCGAGCGCGACACCACCGGAAGCCAACTCGAAGTGCAGGTAGTCGGTCCCGCCTTCGCCGTCCAGTGTGTCGTTGCCGGGACTGCCATCGATGTTGTCGCTGCCACCGCCGCCCAGGATGAAATCGTGGCCGGCGTCGCCGTCAAAGGACTCGTCGTTGCCAGAACCCGAGATCGTGTCATTGAAGGCGCTGCCCACCACGCGCTCGATCGCCGAGAGGTTGTCGTCCCCGCCGTCACCATCATTGGGGACCTCGATCACCGAGGACATGTCGACCACGATCGCCGCCGAAGCTTTCTGGTACGTTGCCGTGTCGGTTCCGAGCCCGCCGATCAGCGTATCGATGCCAGCGCCACCACTCAGCGTGTCGTTGCCGTTGCCGCCATCGATGCTGTTGTCCACGCCATTGCCATGGATCTGATCGTCATAAGCCGAGCCGGTGACCAACTCGATGCCGATCAATACGTCGGAGCCGCCCCAGCCGTCGGTGGCCTTGCCGGCGGATAAATCGACGACAACCGCAGCCGGGTCGCCCGAGTACACAACCCAG
This sequence comes from uncultured Burkholderiaceae bacterium, assembly GCA_964400915.1. Lineage (GTDB taxonomy): Bacteria > Pseudomonadota > Gammaproteobacteria > Burkholderiales > Burkholderiaceae_C > CAYNWR01. The sequence continues at coordinate 415 of CAYNWR010000476.1, read as the reverse complement.
TCGCCCGCTCCGCCCCCGCCCGTGCCTGGCGCGCCGCCATTGAGGGTGTCGTTGCCCTGGTTGCCAATCAGCGTGTCGTTGCCATCGCCCGTGATGATCAGGTTGGCGCCGCTGTTGCCCGTGACCTTGTCGTCGTAGTCCCAGGTGGTGACGTTTTCGATGTCGACGAGGACGTCGACATCGCTGGTCAAATTGACGGTGGCTGTACCTGCGACCAGGTCGACCGTGACGCGGTTGGTGGTGGAATCGTCATAGTAGGCGGTGTCGATGCCATCGCCGCCATCCAGCAGGTCGCTACCGGTGGAACCATACAGCTTGTCGTCACCTTCCTGGCCATACAGGCTGTCGTCGCCGGAGGGGGTGACGTCCCCGTACTTGAGTCCAAGCAGTTCGTCGTTGCCCTTGCCGCCAAAGA
>CAYNWR010000475.1:0-2405 GCA_964400915.1 uncultured Burkholderiaceae bacterium | reverse complement strand
CTTCCCGGACCTGGATCTGCCCACCGTGACGATCAGTGCGCAGTTGCCGGGCGCGGCACCCGCGCAGCTCGAAGCCGAAGTGGCCCGCAAGATCGAAGACTCGATTGCGACGATCCAGGGACTCAAGCACATCTACACCAAGGTGCAGGACGGGGGCGTCACGATCACCGCCGAGTTCCGCCTCGAAAAGCCCGTGCAGGAGGCTGTGGACGACGTGCGATCGGCGGTGTCCAAGGTGCGCGGCGACATGCCGGCTGACCTGCGCGATCCCGTGGTCAACAAGCTCGACCTGGCCGGGCAGCCGGTGTTGTCCTTCACGATCCGCTCGCCCCGCATGGACGACGAAGCCATCAGTTGGTTCGTCGACAAGACCGTCGCCAAGACCCTGCTGGCCGTGCGGGGCGTGGGTGCGGTCAATCGCGTGGGCGGGGCCGAGCGTCAGGTCCACGTGGCCATCGATCCCTTGCGCCTGCAGGCCCTGGGCGCCACGGTGGCCGATGTGTCGCGCCAGTTGCGTCTGACGCAGACCGAAAGCGCCGGTGGCCGCACCGACGTGGGCGGCGCGGAACAACCCGTGCGCACGCTGGCCACGGTGCAAACCGCACAGGAGCTTGCCGAGCTGCAGATCGCACTGCCCGACCGGCGCACCGTGCGCCTGGGCGATGTGGCGACCGTCACGGACACGGTGGCCGAGGCGCGTTCGGCGGCCCTGCTCAATGGCAAGTCCGTCGTTGGCTTCGAGGTCTCGCGCAGCCGCGGGGCCAGCGAGGTCGAAGTGGGTGCGGCGGTGTACAAGGCCCTGGACGAGTTGCGTGCGGCGCATCCAGACATCGAAATCACGGAAGCCTTCAACTTCGTCAAGCCCGTCGAAGAGGAGTACCAGGGCTCGATGCACCTGCTGTACGAGGGCGCGGTGCTGGCGGTGCTGGTGGTGTGGGCCTTCCTGCGCGACTGGCGTGCCACCCTGGTGTCGGCGGTGGCCCTGCCCCTGTCGGTGATCCCGGCCTTCATTGGCATGCACTACCTGGGCTTCTCGGTGAACGTGGTCACCTTGCTGGCCTTGTCTCTGGTGGTGGGGATCCTGGTGGACGACGCCATCGTCGAGGTGGAGAACATCGTGCGCCACCTGCGCATGGGCAAGACGCCCTACCAGGCTGCCATGGAAGCCGCCGACGAAATCGGTCTGGCGGTGATCGCAACCACCTTCACCCTGATTGCGGTCTTCTTGCCGACGGCCTTCATGAGCGGGGTGGCGGGCAAGTTCTTCAAGCAGTTCGGCTGGACGGCGTCCCTTGCGGTGTTTGCCTCGCTGGTGGTCGCGCGGGTGCTCACGCCGATGATGGCGGCCTACCTGCTCAAGCCCATCGTGCACGGCAGTGACCACGATGCGCTGTGGATGCGCATCTACATGCGCATGGCGTCCTGGTGCGTGCGCCACCGGTTTCTCACCAGCCTGGGTGCTGCCGCGTTCTTTGTCGGCTCGATCATGCTGATTCCCCTGCTGCCCACGGGATTCATTCCGCCGGACGACAACTCGCAGACCCAGGTGTACCTGGAGCTGCCGCCGGGCGCGACCCTGAAGCAGACCATGGAGGCCGCCGAACAGGCGCGCCTGCTGGTGGCCAAGGTTCCCCACATCCAGAGCGTGTACACCACCATCGGCGGTGGCAAGGCCGGGGGCGACCCCTTTGCGCCACAAAGCCTGGCCGAGGTGCGCAAGGCCACCCTCACCATCCTGATGAGCGCCCGCGGCGAGCGCCCGCGCAAACAGGTCATCGAGAACCAGCTGCGCCGGGCGCTGGAGCCCCTGCCGGGTGTGCGCTCCAAGGTGGGCCTGGGCGGCTCGGGCGAGATGTACGTGCTGGTGCTCACCGGTGAGGATCCGGTGGCCCTGCGCTCGGCGGCCCTGGACGTCGAACGCGGGTTGCGCACGATTCCGGGCCTGGGCAGCGTGTCCTCGGGCGCCAGCCTGATCCGGCCCGAAATCGCCGTGCGCCCTGATTTCGCGCGCGCCGCCGATCTGGGGGTGAGCAGCGCCGCCATCAGCGAAACGCTGCGCATCGCCACCTTGGGCGACTACGACCAGGCACTGCCCAAGCTCAACCTGTCGCAGCGCCAGGTGCCCATCGTCGTCAAGCTCGACAGCGCAGCGCGGCAGGATCTGGAACTGCTGTCGCGTCTGAATGTGCCCGGTGTCAAGGGCCCGGTGATGCTGGGACAGATCGCCAGCCTGGACATGTCGGGCGGACCCGCCCTGATCGACCGCTACGACCGCTCGCGCAACATCACCTTTGAAATCGAGCTATCGGGCCTGCAGCTGGGCGACGTGGCCGCGGCGGTGCAACAGCTGCCCGCCGTCAAGAACCTGCCGCCGGGCGTGCGCATCGTCGAAGTGGGCGATGCGG
>CAYNWR010000474.1:0-2405 GCA_964400915.1 uncultured Burkholderiaceae bacterium | reverse complement strand
TGACTGAGGGGCAGCGCTGAGCCCACCGTGCAGTAGCGGACGATCATGAGCAAGGAAAACGAACCACCAGGCCTTCTGTCGAAGATCGGGCGGTTCGTGCGCAACCCGCTCACCAACTGGAGCGACCTCGATCAACCGGAGCTGGACAAGGAGAGCAAGTACTCCAAGCAGATGCTCAAGGAGATGATCGAGCGCAAGCGGCGCAATGACTTCGTGCGCAAGCGCGAGTTCGATCAGCTGCGCAAATTGCGTCGGCGCGAAGCCTCGGGTGCGCTGGACGCTGCGGGGCGCCCCTCGTTTTTTCAGAGCAGCTACACCACCAAGCCGGATGACCGAGCGGGGACGCTCAAGAAGATCGACGAGATCGAAGCGCAGATGTCCCAGCAATGGTGGAAAACCAAGTCGGCTCCGGGGTCTGCGCCTGGCCGTGTGCCATCGGGCGCCATCGGGGTCGGCGCCGCGCAGTCGATGCCGGATCCGCGGGGCACCACCGAAGGGCAATTGACACCCATGGGGTCGTCGGCGGGTCCGACGTCGGTGCCATCCGGGCTGGAGGGCTCGCGTGCCTATGCGCAGACGGTGCCAGCTGGCGTCAACGACGACATCGAGGCCCTGCTGGCGGCCACGCCACGAACCTCGACGGGCGGCGGCGCGCTCGCGCCCGACATGAATCTCGCACCGCCTGGCTTCAACGCGGCGACGCTGCTGAGCGACAAGCCTGGTTTTGTGCACGATCCGGATCTCGAAGAGGCGGCGATCCGGTATGCCAATGGCGATTTCACCGGCACCAAGGAAGGCCTTCGGCAGGCCGTGGCAGGTCAAGCCGCGTCGGCCGCTCGCGAGGAAACCTGGCTCACGTTTTTCGATTTCCATCGGGTGATGGGCGACCAGGATGGGTTTGAAAGCCTGGCCATCGATTTCGCAGGGCGTTTTGGCCGCTCGGCACCTCCATGGCTCGAAACAACTGGGGCCCCTGGTGCTCGATTGAGTTCGGCTGCTTCCGGGCCTGCGATGCCCCAGGAATGGGTTTGCCCTGAAGTGCTGGATCTGAAGGCGATCGATGGTCTTGTCAGCATCAGTGCGGGCATTGCGGCGGGTGAAACGCTGGTTGTTCGGTGGGATGCCTTGCAAAGTGTGCACACCACGGTGCTGTCACGCCTGGCCACCCAGTTCGCTGCGTGGTGTGAAAGCTCGATCTCCCTGCGTTTTTCTGGGGTGACGTCGCTGGAATTCTTCCTGCGTGCGGCCACACCCTCGGGTGACCGCAAGGTCGACCAGGCCTGGTGGCGGGTTCGCCTGGACTACCTGCGCCTAAATGGCCAGGCCGACGAATTCGAACTGGTCGCGCTCGATTTTTGCGTGACCTATGAGGTCTCGCCTCCTTCATGGCAACGCGCGACCTGTCAATTTCTGACCCTGGCGGACGGCGCTGCTGACGAAACCATGTACTCGGTGGTCGAAGACGGCCCCGCGGATGTGGCGTCCGGTGCTCCGGCCATGTCCGCGCCGGCTGGTTTCACACCAGGGAACGCCTCGGGTTTGCCACCAAGCCTTGACCACGAACTGTCGGGTGAGTTGCTGGGCGATCCGGCCAAGGCGCTTCAGGGCATCCAGGCTGCCGAAGGCCAGCGCGCCTTGCGTGTCGGCTGTGCCCAACTCAAGCGCGTCGATTTTCCCGCAGCCGGTGCCTTGCTCAATTGGGCGGCGGCCCTGGAGTCCAGGGGTTGCGAGGTGCAGTTCGTGCAACTGAACCGGCTCGTGGCCATCTTCTTTAACGTGATCGGCATCAACGAGCATGCCAAGGTTCTCGCGCGAAGCCACTAACTCGTCAGCGTCTTTTGAACAGTCCCTAACGTCGCTGCTCTGATGGAATCATTTCATGGCACAACGATCGTCTGCGTGCGCCGCGTGATCGACGGGCGTGTCCAGGTGGCCATGGGCGGCGACGGCCAGGTGACGCTGGGCGCCGTGGTGATCAAGGGAACGGCGCGCAAGGTGAGGCGCCTGTTTCGCGATCAGGTGCTGGCAGGGTTTGCCGGCGCGACGGCCGATGCCTTCACCTTGTTCGAGCGTTTTGAAGGAAAGCTTGAAAAGCACCAGGGCCACCTGCAGCGGGCGGCCATCGAGCTCACGCGCGACTGGCGCACCGATCGCGTCCTGCGCCGTCTGGAGGCCATGCTGGCCGTCGCCGACACCACGGCGGCCCTGGTCATCACGGGCAATGGTGATGTGCTGGAACCCGAGCACGGGATCGTGGCCATTGGCTCTGGGGGTTCCTACGCACACGCGGCGGCACGGGCGCTGGTGGACAACACCGGGCTGGGTGCGCGTGACATCGTGGAGCGCGCACTGGGCATCGCAGGCGAGCTTTGCATCTACACCAACCAGCACCACACCATCGAGAC
>CAYNWR010000473.1:0-2407 GCA_964400915.1 uncultured Burkholderiaceae bacterium | reverse complement strand
GCCAGTGGAGCACGCTGCACCCCGAGTTCGCCTTCCTGCCGCGCAAGTTCAAGATTGCGATCACGGGCGCGCGCGAAGACCGCGCGGCCACTGCCTGGCACGACGTGGGCCTGCGCCTGCTGCGCAGTGCGGGCGAGGCCGAGCACGGTGCACCCGCCGGCGCTTTGGGCTTTGCGGTGCAGGTGGGCGGTGGCATGGGCCGCACGCCCATCATCGGCACGGTGATCCGGCCGTTCTTGCCCTGGGACCAGATCCTCAACTACCTCGAGGCGGTGGTGCGCGTCTACAACCGCTGGGGCCGGCGCGACAACCTGTACAAGGCGCGCATCAAGATCCTGGTGAAGGCTGAAGGCCAGCGCTACATCGACGAAGTGGAAGCCGAGTACCGCCACATCCTGGAGCAAGACGGCGCGCCCCACACGATCACCCAGGCCGAGCTCGATCGCGTGTCGGCCTCCTTCGTGCCGCCGGCGCTCTCGTGCGACCGGCAGGGCGCCGACGCCAAGATCGCTGCCGTGTTGCGGGCGGCCGCCGAAGACGACGTCGAGTTTGGCCGCTGGCTGCAGCGCAACGTATCGGCCCACCGCGACGGCGACCTGCGCGCGGTCTCGCTGTCCTTCAAGCGCATCGGACAGGCCCCCGGCGATGCCACGGCCGACCAACTCGACGCCGCGGCCGAACTCGTCGAGCGCTTCTCGGCCGGCGAGGCCCGTGTCACCCACGACCAGAACCTGCTGCTGCCCTGGGTGCGCTGCGACCAGTTGCCCGAACTCTGGCGTGCCGCACGCAAGCTGGGCCTGGCGCGGCCCAACATCGGTCTGGTGACCGACATGATCGCCTGCCCCGGCGGCGACTACTGCGCGCTGGCCAATGCCCGTTCGCTGCCGCTGGCGCAGGCCATCCTGGCGCGCTACCAGGATCTGGATGAACTGGACGACCTCGGCGAGATCGATCTGCACATCTCGGGTTGCATCAACTCCTGTGGGCACCACCACAGCGGGCACATCGGCATCCTCGGCGTCGACAAGGACGGCCAGGAGTGGTACCAGGTGACGCTGGGCGGCTCCGACGGCAGCACGCTGTCCGGCACCGCCGTGCCCGGCAAGGTGGTGGGCCCCTCGTTCTCGGCCGCTGAAGTGCCGGATGTGATCGAGGCCGTGCTGGACACCTACCGCAGCACGCGCAGCAGCGGCGAGGCCTTCATCGACACCCTGCGCCGTGTGGGGGCCGACGCGTTCAAGGCCGCCGCCCAGGCCGCGCGCCACCCCGCAGCCGTCGCCGACGCGGCCACGGCCAACACCGCCACGGCTCCAGCCGCCTGAGCCGCGCGGGAGATTACTATGCAATTGATAGCACACCATCAAGAACCGACGCTCGCTACGGGCCTCAATGATCCAAAAGTCTCGATCCAGGTGCCCAACGACACGGATATCGACGCTCTGGATCTGGCGGGTGTCCAGCGCGTCGATCTGGTCTTCCCCAAGTTCACCGAAGGCCGCGCCTACAGCCAGGCCGTGATGCTGCGCCGGCGCCGCAGCTTTGCCGGCGACATCCGCGCCACGGGCGAGGTGCTGGTCGACCAGCTCGAACAGATGCAGCGCACGGGCTTCAGCAGCGCGGTGCTGGCCGCCGGCCAGGACATCGAAACCGGCCAGCGCCTGCTGCGCCACTTCAGCGGCCACTACCAGGGCGACGCCTGCACGCCCCAGCCCCGATTTGCGCGGGTCCTTGGCGAGCGTGGGGGTCGGCGATTCGCCGCCGGGCCGTCCCAAGGCGAATCAGCCCCCTCGGGGGGCAGCGAGCTACACGCAGTGAGCGAGCGTGGGGGCCAACAATCATGACCTCAGCCATCGACCTCTACGCCCGCGCCACGCCGGGTTACGACGAGCGCCTGGCCGCCACGCGCGAGCTGCTGCAGCGCGCGGCCCGCGATTTCCGTCCGCTCAAGCAGGCCTCCAGCCTGGGTGCCGAGGACATGGTGATCACCCACCTCATCGACCACCTGGCCCTGGACATCCCGGTGTTTGTGCTGGAGACCGGCGCGCTGCACCGCGAAACCCTGGACCTGCTGGAGCGCACCCGTGGGCGCCGGCCGATCGAGATTTTCAGGCCCCAGGCCCAGCCGGTGATCGACTTCGTGAAGCGCGAGGGCCAGGACGCCATGTACCGCAGCCAGGCGCTGCGCAAGGCATGTTGCGCGCTGCGCAAGCTCGAGCCACTGGCCCGCGCGCTGGCTGGCCAGCGTGCCTGGATCACGGGCCTGCGCCGCGAGCAATCCGATGCCCGCGCCGAGGTGGTGGCCATCGACCGCAGCGAAGCCCGCACCAAGATCAACCCGCTGGCCGATTGGTCCTGGGCCGACGTGTGGCACTACATCGCGCTGCACGACGTGCCGACCAATCCGCTG
>CAYNWR010000472.1:0-2416 GCA_964400915.1 uncultured Burkholderiaceae bacterium | reverse complement strand
GTCCTGCACCTTGGCGATCAGGATGGCCTTGCGCAGCAGGCTGGGCGCGCGGCTGATCCAGTTGCCTTCGGGCTGCATGCCGATGACCTCGCTGTGAGCGTGCTGACTGATCTGGCGCAGCAGCGTCTTGCGGTACGCGTCGGGCATCCAGTCACGGGGTTCGACGCGCCCGTCGGCTGCGATCGCCGCTTCGAATTGCGCCGTCCGATCGTCAGGTTCCAACAGACGTGGCGGTGCCACGGAGCGTGTCGGGTCTGGAACATCCATCGCCTGGGTGTACATGCCTGTCTCCTGACGGCCTGGCGCCGATTGCTGTCACGCAGAGGTTGAGGCGGCAAGTATAGCCATTTACCGACCAATCGGTCGGTAAATTTGAGAGGTCGCGCTCCAGGCTGCCGCGCCTATTTTTGAGCGCTTGAACTCAACTCGAATTGGGCATGGTGGTCGATGCTCAGGTGCTTTTGCAGCATGGGGAGCGCAGCGGCCAATTGGGACTGCAACGGATGTGGGGGGTTGATCACCCACACGCCACTGCCTGGAAGTCCGCCGGGATCCGGGTTCAGGTGGTAGGCGGCTTCTGCGGCACTGGCCCGCGCCCGCCCACCCCGCACCGTCAGGGTCGCATGCAGCCAAGGCCGCCGAGCGACCTGTGCAATGCGTTTGAGGCGGCGCGGCAATTCGTGCGCCTCGGGCCTGCCCAGAATGGGATGCCAGATCAGCAGGACGGCCGTTGCAAAGCGCTTGAGCGCCAGGTCTGCGAAGGCGGCAACGCGGGCATAGTCGCTCTTGATTTCATAGCTGGGGTCGCAGATGACAAGACCGCGGCGGCTGACCGGTGGCAGCAGCATCGGCGCCTGCTCAAAGCCGTCGCCACGCACCACCTGGATGCGCCGGCCCGCCTTCAACTGGCGGATGTTGGCAGCCAGGTGCCGGGAATCGGTGGGATGCAGTTCAAACAGGCGCAGGGCATCACTTGGCCGCAGCAGGGCATTGGCGATGAAGGGTGACCCTGGGTAGACCTGGATGGGCCGGTCTGCCGCACCGTCGTTGAACGACCGGACCACCGACAGGTAGTCATCCAGCGCCGGCGCCGCCCCCGCAATGGCGGACTCACCCAGGCGCAGAACGCCTCGCTCCGCCTCGCCACTGGTGCGTGCATAGTCGCCGTCGAGGCGATACAAGCCAGCACCTGCGTGGGTGTCGACACAGGTCAATGCGGTGTCTTTCGAGACCATGTGGCGCAGCACCGCAACCAGGGTCAGGTGCTTGAGCACATCTGCGTGGTTGCCTGCGTGGAATCCGTGTCGATAACTGAACATGGGTTGATGTTAGTCCTGTGGCGGATATCACGGGCTTGCTGTCGTGCCGGAAGTGCTTCGCGTGCCGGTGCATCGTGCAATCCGCTATCGTTCGGAGTCGGATGCCTGTCTGCATGAAAAGCGATACCCCACGCCCCGATGTCACCAGCGTCAGCCACATGGACGCGCTGCCCGCCGGCACGCGCCTGGGTGAGTTTGAACTGACGGCCCTATTGGGCGTCGGCGGGTTCGGGATGGTCTATTCGGCGTGGGACCATTCGCTGGACCGCACGGTGGCGATCAAGGAATACATGCCCGCGGCGCTGGCCGGCCGGTCCAAGGGGGCGGCCGTTTCGATGCGCTCCAGCGCCGATCAGCAGACCTTTGTCGCGGGGCTGCGGTCTTTCGTGTCCGAAGCCAAGCTCCTGGCGCGCTTCGACCATCCATCGCTGGTCAAGGTCTATCGATTCTGGGAGGAGAACAACACCGCCTACATGGCCATGCCCTTGTACCAGGGCATGACCCTGAAACAGGCCCGCCGCCACATGCGCTCACCGCCACCGGAACCTTGGCTGCGACAGGTGCTGTGGTCGATCCTGGAGGCCCTGAAAGTGCTCCACGAATCGGGCACGATGCATCGCGACGTGTCCCCCGACAACATCTTCCTGCAGAACATCGGCCCCCCCGTGCTGCTGGATCTGGGTGCCGCTCGCCGCGCCATCACCGACCGATCTCATAAACACACGGCGATCCTGAAAGTCAACTACGCCCCCATCGAGCAATACGCCGATGCAGCAGACCTTCGACAGGGCCCTTGGACGGATCTGTATGCCGTGGGTGCCGTCGTTCATGGGTGCCTATGCAACGAGGCGCCGTTGCCGGCAACCTTTCGGGTGATCCGCGACCGACTGACACCGTTCTCGGACGTGGCGCAGACGGTGCAGGAACACTTCGGTCTGGGGTATTCGGAGGCCTTTGTATCGGCAATCGCTTCGGCATTACAGGTGCAGCCGGGTGACCGGCCGCAATCGGTGGCGGCCTTTCAGGCCTTGATGCAATTGCACGTGCCCCAGGGCATCGCCCAATTTGACTGGCGCCACGAACTGGCTGACATCTGG
>CAYNWR010000471.1:0-2432 GCA_964400915.1 uncultured Burkholderiaceae bacterium | reverse complement strand
CCGGCCCGCCGGCCGCCTGGATCTGGTTCACGTCGGCCTGGCCATTGGGGTAGACCCGCGCGTTCAGCGGCACGGCCGCGGACAGCTCGGCACAGTCGTTCCAGTCGATCACGATGCCCGCCGCGCGCGCCACGGCGTTCCAGTGGATCAGGTGGTTGGTCGAGCCGCCCGTGGCCAGCAAGGCCACCATGGCATTGACGATGCAGCGCTCGTCGACGATGCGCCCGATCGGCTGCACCCCGGTGTGCAAGACCTCGCGCACCGCCTCGCGCGCGAGCTGCTCGCGCAAGGCCAGGCCCGGGTTGACGAAGGCCGTGCCTGGCACGTGCAGGCCCATCGCCTCCAGCAGCATCTGGTTGCTGTTGGCGGTGCCGTAGAAGGTGCAGGTGCCCTCGCCGTGATAGGCCCGTGCCTCGGCGTCCAGCAGCACCCCGCGGCCGACCAGGCCTTGTGCGGCCTGCTCGCGCAGCTTGGATTTCTCGGTGTTCGACAGGCCCGGGCCCATGGGCCCGGCCGGAACGAAGACCATGGGCAGGTGCCCAAAATGCAACGCGCCGATGAGCAGGCCCGGAACGATCTTGTCGCACACCCCCAGCATCAACGCGGCATCGAACACGTCGTGGCTCAAGGCAATCGCCGTGGACTGGGCAATCACGTCGCGGGAGAACAGGCTCAGCTCCATCCCCGGCGCGCCCTGTGTCACGCCATCGCACATCGCTGGCACACCACCGGCCACCTGCGCCGTGGCGCCATGCCGGCGCGCTTCATCCTTGATCGTGTCGGGGTAGGCGCCCAGCGCTGCGTGGGCCGAGAGCATGTCGTTGTAGGCCGTGACGATCGCGAGGTTGCGCGGCCGCTCGGTGTGCACCGCGATGCCGGCCAGGGAGGGCGCGGCGGCGGCCAGCGTTCGTGGCTTGTCGGCCTCGGACATCGCCGCAAACGCATGCGCCACATTGGCGCAGCCCAGGCGGGTGGCCCCGGGTGGTCTGGCGCCCCAGATGTTCAGGCGCTGCAGGTACGCCGTTCGCGAATCCGCGCTGCGCTGCTCGATGCGCCGGGTGACGTGGGCAACGGTGACATGCAGCGGCGTCATCGTTGCGCTGGGCTGGCCTTAGAGGGCCGTGACCTCAACCCGCCGGGCCTGGGCCAGGTCACCCGTCCCGGTGGTCACCTCGGGCTTTTTCAGGTCCATGGCGTCGTCGGCAACACCCAGGGCCTTGAGGGCATCCCGCACCGCAAATGCCCGGCGCTTGGCCAATTCCTCGTTCAGGGCCGCGTCGCCGGTGGCGTCGTGGTAGCCACTGATCGACAGCTTCTTGCCCGCAGCCGCCGCCTTCACGACATCGGCCAGGGCTTCGTTGGCGCCCGCGGCCAGATCGGCCTTGGCCGTTGCAAAGTAGAACTTGACGACACCGTTTTCGACCACCACACGGGCCTCATCGGCGGCCGCCTGCACCACCGGCGCGGGTTTGGCGGTGGATGTGGCACGGGTCTTGTATACGCCCAGACCGATCACGAGACCGATCACCAGGGCGATCACACCAAAAAGAATCCCGAGAACCACCCCTTGGTTGTCATCGTCTTGCGAAAACATGCGTTCTACCTTTTGAAGAGCTTTGGTCGAAACCCGTCATTGTAAAGTTGCACCCCGTGTTGACCCCCGTCTCCTCGCCCACGGCCTCAGCGGCCGATGCGCCGATCCACCCCCCTGGGCGCGATCCCACCCGCATGCTCGAAGCCACCCGTGCCCAATGGGGCGGCCGCAGCGACCTCTGGGTGTTCGCCTACGCCTCGCTGATCTGGCGCCCCGAGTTCGAGTTTGCCGAGCAGCGCCGTGCCCACGCCACAGGCTGGCACCGCGCGCTGAAAATGTGGAGCCGCGTCAACCGCGGCACGCCCGAGTGCCCAGGCCTGGTCTTTGCGCTGCTGCCCGGCGGTTGTTGCCACGGTCTGGTGTTTCGTATCCCCAGGCGCCAGGGCGACGAGGTGCTGCAACGCCTGTGGGACCGCGAGATGTTCACCGCCGTCTACGACCCCCGTTGGCTGCCCTGCCGCACCGAGCTGGGCCCCGTGCAGGCCTTGGGCTTCACCCTGTCGCGAAAGAGCCCCAGCTACACCGGGCCCTTGAGCGACGAGCGCATGCGCGCGGTGTTCAGCGAATCCTGCGGACGCTTTGGCACCACCCTGGACTACGCGCGGTCGACCCATGAAGCCTTGCAGGCCCACGGCATCCGCGACCGCGAACTGGCGCGCCTGTTGGCCCTGGCGCCCAAGCGCTGAGCGCTTGACCACCAACCAAGCGGGCGCCGCAGCGCGTTTCGCGCCTTGCACGCGGCGGCTGATACACGACGGCGCCCGGTTGCCTTCGCGCGGGCAGGAGCTGGGAGGGAGGTAACTGGCTTTTTGAGGTGATTCTGAACAAAATCGGCCGG
>CAYNWR010000470.1:0-2456 GCA_964400915.1 uncultured Burkholderiaceae bacterium | reverse complement strand
AGCCGCCGCCGGGCCGCCCCCAGGCGGCTGGGGCCCCCTTGGGGGGCAGCGAGTACACGAAGTGAGGGAGCGTGGGGGCAGCAAGCCAGCCGTCGCCGGGCCGCCCCAAGGCGCCTGGGGCCCCCTTGGGGGGCAGCGAGCACACGAAGTGAGGGAGCGTGGGGGCAGTCATGTCATATGTCGCGCAAGGCCACCACGGCTTCGCGGGCGCGCGTGAGGAAGGCGCGGCGCTCCTCGCCGGCCTCCAGGCGGATCGGTGTGCCAAAGGTCACCGAGCACAGGATGGGCACGGGCACCACCTCGCCCTTGGGCATCACCCGTTGCACGTTGTTGATCCAGGCCGGAACCAGCACCACGCCCGGAAACTTCAGGGCCAGGTTGTACAGACCCGCCTTGAAGGCTTGTGGCTCGCCTGTGCTGCCGCGCGTGCCTTCGGGAAAGATCACGATGGAATCACCGTGTTCCAGCGCTTCGATCAGGGGCTCCAGCGGGTCCTGCTCGCCGGTGCGGGCCCGGTCGACATACACCGCGTTGAAAACCGCCGTGGTGATCCACTTGCGAAACGGTGACTTGGTCCAGTAGTCCTTGGCCGCAATCGGGCGGGTGATTCCGCGCAACTCGGCGGGCAGAGCCGCCCAGATCATCACCAGGTCGGCGTGGCTTTGGTGGTTGGCAAAGTAGATGCGCTGCTCGGCCATCGGCGGGCAGCCGTGCCAGCGCGCCTGAGCCCCCGTCAGGACACGGATGAGGCCCAGCAGGAACCAACTCATCAGCTTGGCGCGCATGGCGGGGGATGATAGCCTTGCGCCACGCCATTCACGGAGCTGACCATGCCCATTGATCGACGACAGTTCTGGACCGCCGCAACAGCCTGGCTGGCGGCGGCTCCGTTGCGCGCGCAGACCGACGTGTTCCCATCCCGTCCAGTCCGTGTGGTGCCGTTTGGCTCAGCCGGTGGTCCCATCGACGCGCTGGCGCGTGCCTATGCCGAGCGCCTGCAGCAACGCTGGGGCCAGCCCGTGATCGTCGATGCCAAGCCCGGCGCCAGTGGTGTGATCGCGGCCGATTTCGTGGCCAAGTCGGCGCCCGATGGTCACACCGTGTTCTTCACGCTGCCGCTGACCCACGTCAACGTGCCCATCCTGCAGGCCAAGGTGCCCTACGACCCGGTGCGGGACTTTGCGCCCCTGTCGATGCTGGCCACGGGCGGGCCGATGCTGGTGGCGCGTGCCAACGCGCCCTACGGCAACGTGCGCGAGTTCGTCGAGTTTGCCCGGCGGCAGACCAAGCCACTCAGCTACGGCACCTGGGGCACTGGCTCCACCGCGCATCTGTTTGGCGAGTTGCTCAAGCGCCAGACCGGCACCCAACTGCTGCACGTGGCCTACAAGGCCGAGGCCGCCGTGCACAACGACCTGTTTGGCGAATCGCTGGATTTCGGCTGGGCCAACCCGTCCACCGCGCGGGGGCACACCCAAGCCGGCAAGATGAAGGTGCTGGGCATCGCGGGCACCCGGCGCGTGTCGGCCATGCCGCAGGTGCCCACCTTTGGTGAGCAGGGATTCCAGGGCTTCGACATCGACAGCTGGATCGGTGTCTACGCGCCGGCGCGCACGCCACCGGCCATCGTGGATGCCTGGGTCAATGCCTTGCAGGGCATCACCCGGCAACCCGAGGTCGCTGCACGCCTCACGGCCTTCGGCTTCGAGCCCCTGGCCAACACGCCGGCTGAGTTTGTCGAGCGCTACAAGGCCGACTATCCACGCATGGCAGACCTCATCAAGTCGGCCGGGGTGACCGCAGAATGAGCCACCCCACCAGCCCCCCCAGCGCATCGGCGCGTGTGGTGCCGATCCACCTGGACACCGGTACCGCCTACGGCAGGCCGGCGCCCACGCACCGCCCGGAACTGGCGGACGTGGGCGCGGGAACGCCCATGGGCGAACTGCTGCGCCGCTATTGGCACCCGATCGGCCTGGTGGCGGATGCGGGCGCCACGCCACGCAAGATCCGGGTGCTGGGTGAGGACCTGATCCTGTTTCGCGACGGGCAGGGGCGGCCCGGCCTGGTGTACCCGCACTGCGCGCACCGTGGCACCTCGCTGTACTACGGCAAGGTCGAGGCCACAGGCATCCGTTGTTGTTACCACGGCTGGTTGTTCGACGTGCAGGGCCATTGCCTGAACCAGCCCTGTGAGCCGGACGGCGGGCGCGCGCGCGACAAGGTGCGCCAGCCCTGGTACCCCGTGCAGGAGCAATATGGCCTGATCTGGGCCTACCTGGGCCCACCCGATCGCAAGCCCGTGCTGCCCCGCTACGAATGCCTGGAGGTGCTGGACGAGGGCGAGTTTCTGGAAGCCGACGACAGCAGCATTGGCGGCGGTGGCCCGCAGATCATTCCCTGCAACTGGCTGCAGCACTACGAGAACCTGGTCGACCCGTTCCACGTGGTGATCC
>CAYNWR010000469.1:0-2466 GCA_964400915.1 uncultured Burkholderiaceae bacterium | reverse complement strand
AGGCTAGAGGCCGCACCGGCCGCCTCGCCCAACACGATGACCACGTTGTGCTCCAGCTCGATGCCGGCCGATGACGACGCCCGGCCCGAATACACCGACCAGTCGGACAACACCGCCGCATCGCAGGCGGCAGCCCGTGGCACCTCGCCCAGCGCCACCGCCACGCCCAATGCCGAGGCGCCACGCGAGTAGCCCATCGATTCGTACGCATCCTGCGTGACGGGTGCGTTGCCGCGCGCGATGGCAGCCTGCACCTTGGTGGGCGTGAGCAGCGGGCACTTGATCTGCACAAAATGCACGTCGGCGGTGTCGGCAATGCCCGCGTCGGCCATGGCGGCCGGCGTGGCGCTGGCCGTGGCGTCAATTTGTGCGGCGCGGCCGATCTCCTCCGGCAAGAAATCGCGAGTGTGCGCAATGCCCACCACCAGGCGCTTGTGGGCATGGCCCGGCGCGGGCACCCAGCGGCGCGAGAACACCGTGAAGTGCGGCGACAAGACACCTTCGGTGCCACCGGACATCACCAGCGCCACGCGCTGGGCCACCGCGGCGGGCGCGCAGCCCAGGTAGGGGCTCAGCAGGTGGCACCAGCTGGTGGCTGCAAAGTCGCGCGTGTGGTCGTTCACGCAACCGTTGCCTTCGGTCTTGCCCATCACGGCCACGACGTCGGTGGGCACCAGGGTGCCCCCATCGATCAGGGCCTGGGCGGCGCGCAAATCGCCGGGCCCGTTGCAGGGCACGCGCAGCACCTCGACCTGTTGCACCAGGCTCATCGGGCCACACCTTCGGCGGGCAGGGCGTTGGGCCGCACACCGGGTGGGGGGGTGACGATGGCGCTGCTGTAGTGCTGCATGTTGCGCGGCTGCGGCGTGGGCATGGCCTGGATGGGCTTGACGCTGCGGCCCCAGTCCAAACGGTCCTGCACCAGCCGCCCGTGCTGCATCACAAAGCGCCCGCGCAACAGCGTGTGCACCGGGTACCCCTGCACGGCCCGGCCGTGCCAGGGCGAGATCTTGCTGATCGTCTGCAGGCGGCCTTGCGAGAGTGTTCCCGCCTTGGCCATGTCCACGAAGGCGATGTCCGCGTGGGCACCGACGGCGATCACCCCCTTGGTGCCATACAGGCCCCAGGCCTTGGCCGGTGCCACCGCGCTCCAGCGCACGTAGTCCATCAGCGAGGCGCGCTGCCGGTTCACCTGCGTCAGCATCAGCGGCATCTGCGTCTCGACGCCGGGAAACCCGCAATCGCAGGCCCAGATGCTTTCGCGGGTTTTTTCCTCGGGCGTGTGGGGCGCGTGGTCCGTGGCGATCATGTCGATGGTGCCGTCCATCAACGCGTCCCACAGCGGCTGGTTGTGGCGCGGCTCGCGCACCGGCGGGTTCACGCGCAGGATGCCGCCCAGGCGCAGGATGTCGTCGGTGTTGAGCAGCAGGTACTGCGGGCAGGTTTCCACCGTCAGGTCCACACCACGCGCCTTGGCCGCGCGCAGCAGGTACAGCGAATCGGCCGCGCTGTGGTGGGCGATGTGCACCCGCGCGCCGGCCCATTCGGCCAGGGTGATGACGCGCCCGATCGCCTCGATCTCGGCCACGGCGGGACGTGCGTCCAGATGCGCCTGCGCGTCGATGCGGCCCGCGTCCTGCAGCACCTTCTGGCGCCGGGCCATGATGGAGCTGTTCTCGGCATGCACCACCGTGCGGATGCCCAGCGGCGCGAGTTTCTCGAAGCCTTCCAGCAGCGCGCCGTCGCTGGGCGCGGGCAGGTTGCCGAAGGTGTTGCCCACAAAGGCCTTGAAGCTCGTGGCGCCGGCGTCGAGCAGGTCTTCCAGGTGGTCCACGGTGTCGTCACCCAGCAGCGCATGGATGCCGTAGTCCACAAACGAGTGCTGCGCCGCCTTGAGCTTCATCGCCAGGGCTTCGCGCGTGCCGGTTGGCGGGTGGGTGTTGGGCATGTCAAACACCGTCGTCACACCACCGCAGACGGCGGCAGCCGATCCGCTTTGCCAGGTTTCCTTGTGCGGGTAGCCCGGATCGCGAAAGTGCACATGGCTGTCGATGGCGCCGGGCAGCAGGTGCAGGCCGTCGGCGCGCATTTCCTGCGTGGCCGGTGGCATCACATCGTCGTGGCCAACCGCCACGATTTGTTCGCCGGCAATGGCCACGCTGGCCTCGACGATGCGATCGGCCGTGACCACCCGGCCACCGCGGATCACCAGATCGACACTTTTCATGGTGCTGGTGCCCTCACAGCATGGCCCAGCCGCCGTCCACGGGCAGATCGACCCCTGTGATCTGGCGGCTGGCGTCGCTGGCCAGAAACAGGCAGGCGTTGGCCACGTCGGCGTCGGTGGACACACGCTTGAGGGCGTAGTCGGCGGCGTGGCGCGTCATGGCTTCCTCCAGCGTGATGCCCAGCTTGCTGGCCATGATGGCGCACACCTACTCGCGAAAGCGCGGCCCGTCCACCATG
>CAYNWR010000468.1:0-2467 GCA_964400915.1 uncultured Burkholderiaceae bacterium | reverse complement strand
CATTCACCGCCGTGGCGCCGAACGCCACCGTCACCGCTGCAGTCGAATCAAAAAAAGCGAGTACATCAAACTGCGACGAAACATTGGGGCCGCCGTTGACCCCAAAAATGGATGAGACGAAGTTGCCCGCGCCATCCATGGTGTCGTTGCCGCCCAGGCCCTGCATGACGTTTGCACCGCCATCCCCGGTCAATAGATCGACGTAGAACGACCCAATGACCCCATTGATGTTGCGCAGGACGTCGGTACCTCCCCAGCCGTCGCTGGCCGCGCCCAGTGCAAGGTTCACCACGACGCCCGACGGTGAGTCCCAGTAGGTCACGCGGTCGCCGCCCGAGCCGCCACCGCCGTCGATGGTGTCGTTGCCGCCCCAGCCCTGAAACACCTCGAGCAAGCTCGTATTGCTGCCTGTCAGGGTGTCGTTGAAAGGCGATGCGTTGATCTGGTCGATGTTGAGCAGCGTGTCGGTGCCGCCCGTGCCGTCGAGCACCGTGCCTTTTCCGTTGTTGAGAGTCCCGTTGATCGCCGCTGGGGACGCGGTGTACTGGACGTAGTCGTAACCACCGACTCCATCGATGAGGTCGTCACCCTCCCGACCCTCAAACCCTTCGAGCGTCGCGGTACTACCGGTCAGGGTGTCGTTAAACGCCGACCCCCGAATCTGGTCAAAATTCTTGATGGTGTCGGTACCACCCCAACCGTCGCTCGCTGTCCCTTTACCGAGATCAACCTTGACAGCGGCCGGCGACGTTTGAAAGCTGATCCGGTTGATGCCACCACCACCCGCTCCTCCGTCGAGCGTGTCGTTGCCGGCCCGCCCCTCGAACGACTCATACAGTGAGGTGCTGCTGCCCGTTAGTTTGTCGGCAAAGGCGGATGCCCTGATTTCTTCGATGCTCAGCAGGGTGTCGGTGTTGCCGTACCCGTCTTGCACCGTACCGCTGCCGTTGGTCAACACAGCCACGATGCCTGTGGACGCCCCGGTGTAGGCGGCACGATCAAATCCAACGCCCCCGTCGATGGTGTCGTCGCCGGCTTGCCCGTCAAACCCTTCGAAGCCACCGGTGCCGCCTGTGCCATTGGCCGCATTGCCACCCGTCAAGACGTCCGCGAATTTGGACCCCGTGACAAACTCGATGCCAATCAGCGTATCGGTGTTGCCCCAGTTGTCGGTGGCCACACCCGTGTTCAGATTGACGTTGACTCCCTTGCCTGTAAGCACAGCGCCACTGTTGTCATACTCGTCGCTGTAGTTCGCGACGTCGGCGTTGGCGCCGCTTGAGGCGAGAAACCCAGCGCCCCCATCAAGCGTGTCATTGCCCGCGCCGCCGTAAAACGTCGCGCCTTCGGCGCTGGCCTTGATCAGATCGTTGCCGCCGCCACCCCTCGCCGAGCTGCCGACCACACTGGCCAGTGTGATGGTGTCGCCTTGCGCCGATCCATAGACGTTCTCGATGTTCTTGAGCACATCGCTGTGGCCCCAGGGGTCGGTGGCGACGCCCGTGGCTAGGTTGACGACAGCTCCTTGCTTGACCGGCAGCGCGCCGGCGCTGGTGTGGTTGGCGAAATAGACGAAGTCGTTGCCATTGCCACCATCCAGTGTGTCCGCCCCCGCGCCGCCTTCCAACGAATCGTTGCCGTCGCCGCCGGTGGCGGAATCGTTTCCGTCGTTTCCCCATAAAAAATCGTTGCCGGCCAAGCCGTCAAGGATGTCGTCCGCGACGCCACCATTGAGGGTGTCGTTGCTTGTCGTGCCGGTGAAGTTCGCCATGGTTCTTGGTCTCGTTTGTTGGTTGTTGGTCGTTTTGCCTGAGAGGTGCCTTGAAGAATGGCTGGTCGCACTGGAGTTTCTGAACCTCGCAGCGATTTGTCATCCATCTTCTTGTGGACATTCACCCATTCATTACAAGCGCTGGCAGATTGCCCGCGTCCGCATGGTTTCCCTGTTAGGGTTCGCGCGTGGGTGCACCTGATTGCGCAAGGCGCGGTACACGTGGACGCCGGGCATTTCAATGCGCAAGACCTGTGCCAAACCCCGCTTCTTCGCTTGAATTTCGACCCCTGTCAGTGCTAGGGGCTGACGTCGGGGGCGGCAAGGCTCGCGCGGCTCGGCCTCCGCTGGTGTCAGTTATTCCTACTCAGCAAATCGATGATGGCGCCCGCGGAAAGCTTTGCCTGCAAGCCCCAGCCAACGCACCACGGCCATTGGAAAAACGCCATCTGGGCGACTTTCCAGGGCGGCGCGCGCAGGCGCCCATTGAGACCACGCAGCAGCTCATGGCCATCGTCTGCGAAGCCCGCGACTTCACCATCGAGCGCGGCGCCGGGGCCAAGCTCCACCCCGCCGCCCGCACCTTCCAGGCCCTGCGCATCCTCACCAACCGCGAGCTCGCCAATCTGGATCGGTTGCTGACGGTCCTCCCCGAAGTCCTCAAGCCCGGTGGCATCGCCGCCATCATCACCTTCC
>CAYNWR010000467.1:0-2468 GCA_964400915.1 uncultured Burkholderiaceae bacterium | reverse complement strand
CAGACCCTGCAGCGCACCGTAGTGGCGCTCGTTGAGCCGCCAGCTGTGGGCAACAGGCAGCCAGGGATGGTCCATTGCGTCCAGGCAGTGCCACAGGGTATGAATGGCGCGCTTGAGCACGCTGGTGTAGGCCAGGTCGAATTCGTAGCCCTCGGCCCGCAGCAGCCGGCCGGCTTCAACGGCCTGCTGCACACCCAGGGGCGTCAGATCGACATCCGTCCAGCCGGTGAATCGGTTTTCCAGGTTCCAGGTGGATTCGCCATGGCGGATCAGGACAAGTCGGTGCATGGGAAAAGTGGGGATGGGTCAGGGGTGATGGGGGCGCCCAAAGCGCCCTGCGAGACGGCATTTTAGAATTGAGCCCTTCTCGACTTGATTGTGACTGGCCGCCGTGAATTTCATCGTTGACAACTGGATGCTCATCGGCATCGCGTTCCTCTCGGGCTTGATGCTGCTGTGGCCGCATGTGCAAGGTGCCTCCCGGGCTGGGGCGTTGACCCCGCCGGCCGCGGTGCAAATGATGAACCGCGACAAGGCCATCGTGGTCGACGTCGGGGAAGCCGAGGAGTTTGCCGGCGGCCACATCATCGGTTCGCGCCATGTTCCGGTCGGCACCATCGACGAACAACTGCCCGGGGTGATCAAGAACAAGGCCACGCCACTGATTCTCGTGTGCCCATCGGGGGCACGCGCGCAGCGGGCCCTGGGCGCGGCACGCAAGCTGGGTTACGAAAACGTGCAGGTGCTGGCCGGCGGGCTCAAGGCCTGGCGCGACGCCGGCCTGCCGCTCGAGAAAGCCTGACCCGATTCCGCCAGCCATCCAGGGAGCTTTTGATGCAAGCCGTGAAGATGTACACCACCGCCGTTTGCCCCTATTGCATTCGCGCCAAGCAGATCCTCAAGAGCAAGGGCGTTGTTCGCATCGAGGAGGTGCGTGTGGACGCCGACCCGGTCGAGCGCGAACGCATGATGGCCACGACCGGTCGCCGCACGGTGCCGCAGATCTTCATCGGCGACACCCATGTGGGCGGCTGCGACGACCTGATCGCGCTGGACGGGCGCGGCGGCCTGATGCCCTTGCTGGAGGGCCGCGCCTGAGATAATCGGCGCCGTCCCGTCCCGCGAACCCGCCGATGGCGACCGTCGCCGCGGCGGGTTTTTCATTTTCAGGAAGTCTTCCCATGTCCGATTCACAAGCCGTCACCCCGGTCTTCAACATCCAGCGCGTCTACCTGAAGGAAGCCTCGCTGGAGCAGCCCAATTCGCCGCAGATCATGCTGGAGCAAAAGCAGCCGTCGGTCGACATCCAGTTGGGCGTCGAGGCGGGCAATGTGGCCGACGGCATTTTTGAAGTCTGCGTCACGGCCACCGTGCACACCAAGGTGGACGACAAGACCGTCTTTCTGGTCGAGGTCAAGCAGGCCGGCATTTTCGAGATTCGCAACATGCCACAGGAGCAGATGAGCCCCATCATGGGCATCGCGTGTCCCAACGTGGTGTATCCCTACCTGCGTGGCAACGTGGCGGACATCATCAACCGGGCTGGATTTCCGCCCGTCCACCTGTCGGAAATCAACTTTCAGGCCATGTACGAACAGCAGCAGGCCCAACTCGCCCAGGGCGGTGCCGACAGCGGCAACGGCGGCGTTTTGCCCCAATAAACGCGCTTTTCCATCAATTTCTGGCCATTTTGGCCTGTAGCGAGCGCCAATCTTGGATGGTTTGCTATGAAAATTGATGTCATCGGGGCCGGAGCCTGGGGCACGGCCTTGGCCTTGCACCTGGTGCAGCATCCGGCCGCCCATCGGGTTACCCTGCACGCGCGCGACCCTGAGCAGGCCGCGCAACTGGCAAACACCCACGAAAACTCACGGTACCTGCCGGGGTGGCCTCTACCGCCGAATCTGGCCATCGCCGCGCTGCAACCCGCAGGCGCCCTGGCTGACGCTGGCGCCGGCGCTGGCACCAAGCCTGATCTGCAACGCAGGCCAGCCGCATCGATGCCGGACAGCGACATGCTGGTGCTGGCCTGTCCAACCTCGGGTCTCCTCCAGTGGCTGCCCGCCATGGCGGGTGCCGGGCTGAGCACACCCGTCGTCTGGGTCTGCAAGGGTTTTGTGGCGGGGGGCGATGGCGAACTGGCCCACGAACTCGCGGCGCGTGTGGCCCCCCAACTGGCCGTGGGTGTGCTCAGCGGCCCCAGTTTTGCGCAGGAGGTTGCGGCCGGCAAGCCTTGCGCCCTGGTGGCGGCCAGTGTCGACCGCGCATGCCGCGAGCAGATGGTGCAGGCCTTTCACGGGCGGCACCTGCGTGTCTATCCCAGCGACGACATCGTGGGTGTCGAGGTGGGTGGTGCCGTCAAGAACGTGATGGCCATCGCCTGCGGTGTGTGTGATGGCCTGGGCTTGGGGCACAACGCCCGCGCGGCGCTCATCACGCGGGGTCTGGCCGAAACCGCCCGGCTGGGC
>CAYNWR010000466.1:0-2471 GCA_964400915.1 uncultured Burkholderiaceae bacterium | reverse complement strand
CGCGGCGCTCGGAAGGGCCGGTTTCGCTCCAGGTCTTGAAGGCTTCGGCCGCGGCCTCCACCGCCATGATGGCGTCGGCAGCGCTGGCTGCCGGTGCGCGGGTGGCCACGGTGCCGTCCAGCGGGTTGCGCCGTTCGAACGTGGCGTTTTTCTCGGCCGTGACCTTCAGGCCGTTGATGAGCATGGACATGTCGGACATGAGAAACCTCCTCGTCAGTCGTTGACCCAGTGGGTGGATTCAGTTTGCGGGGGCGGCGTTGCTTCGTCGGCCCTCCATACGAAGTTCGCTTCGCGCTGCGCCCGTGCGACTGACCGCATCGGCCGCACTGGTGGTGTCGGCCGACTGCGCGCCCAGGTAGGCCTCGCGCACGGCGCTGGAGCGCGCCAGCAGGGCCGCCGGACCGCTGGCCACCAGCGCGCCACGTTCCAGCACGTACCCGCGGTCGGCCACCGCCAGGGCCTTCTTGACGTTCTGTTCCACCATCAGCACCGTGGTGCCCTGGTCGGCGATGCGTCGGGCAATGGCCAGCAACTCATCAACCATGCGCGGTGCCAGTCCCAGCGACGGCTCATCCAGCATCAACAGGCGCGGCGCGCTCATCATCGCGCGCGCCACCGCCACCATCTGCTGTTCGCCGCCGCTCATGGTGCCGGCCAGTTGGCTCGCGCGTTCGCGCAGCTTGGGAAAATCACCCCGCACGCGTTCCAGACGCCGCGCGCGCTCGGCCTTGTCGGCCAGCCAGGCGCCCAGTTCCAGGTTTTCGGTCACCGTCATCTGCGCAAACAACTGCCGCCCCTCAGCCACCAGGGTGACGCCCGCGGCCACCACCTCGTGGGTCTTTTCGGGCAGTTCCTCTCCATCGAGCAGCACGTCGCCTTGACGCGGGATCAATCCCATGAGCGCGCGCAGCAACGTGGTCTTGCCGGCGCCGTTGGGGCCGAGCACCACCGTGAGTCCCGGTTGCACATCCAGGCTCACACCGCGCAGCACCAGGAAGGGGCCGTAGCCCGCACTCACGCCCTCGACGCGAAGCCTTGCCTGGCCCGTGCCACCCAGCACAAACGCCTGCTGTCGCCACCACATCATGCGGACAGGCCCTCCACGTCCACCATTTCGTCGCCCAGGTAAGCCTCGACCACCTGCGCGTCGCGCACCACCGCGGCCGGTGTGCCGTCAGCAATCTTGCGGCCCTGGTGCAGCACGATCACACGCTCGACATGGCGCAGCAGGGTGGTCACGGCGTGCTCGATCCAGATCACCGTGAGATCCAGCTCGTCGCGCAGGCGCCGGATCAGGCGCGCCATGTCCTCGATCTCCGATTCGGTCAGGCCGGCGGCCACCTCGTCCAGCAGCAGCAGGCGTGGACGTGTGGCCAGGGCCATGCCGATTTCCAGCAGGCGTTGCTGCGCGGGCGTGATCGCGGAAGCCGGCAAGGCCGATTGCGCCTGCAGGCCGATCAGGCGCAGGATGCCATCGGCGTCGCGCAGCGCCCAGGGCACATCGACTTCGTCACCCCAGAAGAGGTATTTGCGGCGCCGCCGCCCGGCGAACTTGAGACCGAAGACGATGTTGTCGCGCACCAGCATGTCGCCAAACACACGGGGCGTCTGAAAGGTGCGTGCAACACCCCGTGCCGCGAACCGGTGGGGCCGCCCGCCAACGATGCGCTCACCGGCCACGAACAGTTCGCCCAGCGTGGGGCGCTGCACGCCCGAGATGGCGTTGAAGAAGGTCGTCTTGCCCGCACCGTTGGGGCCGATGATGCCCACCAGCTCGCCCGCCCTGAAATCGGCGCTGACCGCATCCACCGCGACCAGTCCACCAAAACGCACGGTGACATCGCGCGCCTGCAGCAAGGTAGTCGGCGCGGCGGGCGAGCGTGGGGGCGCTGACTTAGACAAGCCGTGTCTCCCGCTGCCGCCGCGCACGCGCCTTGTCGCGCGCCTTGTCGCCGCTCCACTCATAACGACGGACGGTCCACCAGGCCTTGCTGTCCTTCCACCAGGCCTTGAAGGTCTCCCAGCGCAGCGACGCGAGACCCCCCGGCAGGTACAACACCGACAGGATCAGCATCAGGCCCAGGGCCATCATGTAGACCTGCGGGGCCTGCAGTCGCAAGGTTTCGGCGAGCACGCTGAAGACGATCGCCGCGATGAGGGGGCCCCAGAGTGTGAGCGCACCGCCGATCAAGGCAATCAGCACCGTCTGAAAGCCGATGAAGGGATTGAACACCGTGTGCGGGTCGATGTAGGTCCAGCGCACCGACATGGCCGCCCCCACCGCCCCCGCCACCGCAGCGGTGAGCGCAAAGCCCGCCACCTTCACCCAACGGGTGTTCACGCCCAGGGTTTGCGCGCGTTGCTCGTCGGCGCCGATGCCTTGCAGGGCCAGGCCAAAACGCGTGCGCCGCACGATGATCTACAGCCCCAGGGAGGCCACGGCCAGGGCCAGCACCGTCAGGTAGATCGTG
>CAYNWR010000465.1:0-2475 GCA_964400915.1 uncultured Burkholderiaceae bacterium | reverse complement strand
GGGCAAGTACGTGGCCCCCGCGCCCATCGAGAACATGATCAACGAAAGCCCGATGGTCGAGCTGTCGATGGTCTCGGGCATCGGGCAATCGGCCGCCTATGCCATCGTGGTGCCCGCCGAGGGATTGCGGCCCCAATTGGGCGACCCGGCCGTGCGCAGCGAGTTCGAGGCCGAGATGGCGCGCATCCTCAAGGTGGTTAACAACAAGGTGGCCGACTACGAGCAACTGCGCATGATCGTGGTGGCCAAGGAGCCGTGGTCCATCGACAACGGGCTGCTCACGCCCACCATGAAGATCAAGCGCGCCAAGATCGAGGCGGCCGTGCAGGCCAATGTCGACAAGTGGTACACGGCCAAGGGGCCGGTGGTCTGGTCTTGATGCCGCGAGCGGGAGGACCGCTCAGCGCCGCCCCAGGGGCAGCGCGAGCGTGAAGCGCGCGCCCTGGCCCAGCTGCGAAGCCACCGTCAATTCGCCACCCATCAGCTGCGCCAGCGCACGAGACAAAGCCAGGCCCAGACCGGTGCCGCCATGCTGGTAGCTGACGTTCGCGTTGGCCTGCCGGAATCGCTCGAAGATCAACTCGTGTTGCGTTGGATCGATGCCCGGGCCGGTGTCGGTCACGTGAACCTGAACCTGCGCGCCCACCACCTCGACGCGAATGCCCACCGAGCCCTTGGCCGTGAACTTGATGGCATTGGACAGCAGGTTGTTCAGGACCTGTTTCAAGCGCAAAGGGTCGGCCTGCAAGGTGCCAGGAACGTCGTCCGGCATTTCGAGCGTGAGCTTCAAGCCCTTGTCGGCTGCACTGAGGGCAAAGAAATCCGCCGCTCCTGAAAGAACGCTTTTCAGATCCACCGGCTGCGACTCGATCTGCATCGCACCGGCCTCGACTTTTGCCAGATCCAGGATCTGGGTCAGCAATTCATTGAGGTATTCGGCCGCTTTGCGGATGAGACCGGCCTGTTCGCGGTGGCTGTGCTGTTCCAGCCGCCGTTCCATCAACTCTGAGAAGCCACGGATGCTGGTCAGGGGTGTGCGCAGCTCATGCGAGATGGCCGCCAGAAACTCGGACTTGGCCTGATTGGCCGAATGCGCCTGAGCCTCGCTGACACGCAAGGCCTCGTGGGTGCGGCTCAAGCGCCTCAGCCCGACCACGAATCCGGCGACGGCCGCCAGAACTACCCCACTGAGCAAGGCGGTCAGCGCCAGGGCGTTGTTGCGTGCGTGGCGCCAATCGCTCAGGGCGACGTCGGTTGACGTGCCCACCAGCAGGTGCAAGGGATAACCTGAAACGCGTCGATAGGCCACGACACGCTCAATGCCATCGCGCTGGCTCACCGCCAGCAGATGGCCTTCACCGCCGGGGGCGACGGTACGTGCAAACGCACTGCTGGGCGCGTAGGCTTCACCCAGACCATTGCTTTCACCATTGACGATGCGTGCTCGCAGCACCAGGTCGCTGCCGCCTAGCGCCACAACCCCGTCCTGCCCCAAGGCGACACGCCGGTAAACCGATTCGAAATAGGAGGGGTCCAGCGATGCCACCACCACGCCCAACGTTTGGCCGTCCGGTGACTGGATCCGGCGTGATGCCTGGATCGTCCATCGACCCGAAACCTTGCCCAGCACCGGCTTGCCGATGAACAGGTCATCGGCGTCTCGCAGGCGTTCGGCCTGAGGCAGCGAACCGGGGTCGAGATGAGCCCGAATGTGCTCGCGGGCCCGCAAATCCACCCGCCCTGTCTTGGTTCCGTCGGGGTCGATGTTGCTGGCCGTGAAGCGCCCGTCCGGCCCCACCAGGGACAGCTGGACAAGGATGGCCGGTGCCAAGCCCGTCTCGTTGGCCAATCGGACCAGATCGGGCGTACCGCCAGCGATCACCGTGTCGCGCAGGCGCAGCGTGGCCTGATCGGCTGTGGCGAGAACCCGAACGGTTTGCTCCTCGAGCACCCGCGTCAGGTTGGCGTTCTGACGCACCTCCGCTTCGATGGCGTCGTCCCGGGTCTGCTGGATGACCACCAGAACGGCTGCCCACACCGCGATCAGGATCAGGGCACACAAGCCCATGGCGATGGCATTGAGGGTTCGCGTGGTTGATGTGAATAGGCGCAGCCGTTGCTCCCACCCAGACGTACGAGGAATCCTTGCGACTAAAGTGGTCACGGGTGCGCCCTGAGAAAGTGATTAAATGATAATATCGACAAACCGAATATATCATTTATATCACAAAAGCTCGGGCCATCCTTTGCGTTGTCACCTGGACCTGACGGATCAGCGCGAGGTTCGGAACGCTTCGAACAGGTCGCCAAACACCTCGTCGCGCTGCACGCCATAGGCCTCGCGCATGGGGGGGCGGCCTGCATCGACCAGCCAACGTCGATCGTCGGACAGGCGCGGTGTTTGCACGATGTGGCTGGGCACCCAGGCGGGCTGGATCAGCCAGGCCACACAGATGATGTCCCAGATCACCCAGC
>CAYNWR010000464.1:0-2490 GCA_964400915.1 uncultured Burkholderiaceae bacterium | reverse complement strand
ACGGCCGAGGAGTTCACCGCCGATGGCTTCTTCAAGACCGGCGACGTGGGCCGCATCGACGAGCGCGGCTACGTCACCATCGTGGGCCGCAGCAAGGATCTGATCATCAGCGGTGGCTACAACGTCTATCCCGCCGAGATCGAGTCCGCCATCAACGACATGCCCGGTGTGGCCGAAAGCGCCGTGGTGGGTGTTCCGCATCCGGACTTTGGCGAGGTGGGTGTGGCGGTGCTGATCGCCAAGCCGGGCTCGCAGGTGGCGCCCGAGTCGGTGCTGGCCGAACTCAAGCGCCGGCTGGCCAACTTCAAGATTCCCAAGCGCTGCTACGTGGCCAAGGAGCTGCCACGCAACACCATGGGCAAGGTGCAGAAGAACCTGCTGCGCCAGCAGTACCAGGATCTGTTTCGCGCGTGAAGGCGGGCGCGTCAGGGCGGCCTGGGCGCCCGGCCATCAGGCGGGTGGCATGCGCGAGGCCGAATGCAGGCCGAACACACCGATGAGGATCAGGGTGATGCACACCAGCTTGAGCGTGGTGGCTGGTTCCTTGAAATAAAGCATGCCGATCGCGGCGGTGGCCACCGTTCCCACGCCCGACCACACGGCATACGTGATGCTCAAATCCAAAGTCTTGGTGGCAAACGTATTGCAGGAAAACGCCAACCCATAAAAGCCGAACATCAACACCGAGGGCACCCACTGCGTGAATCCCATGGCCAGCTTCATGCAGGTGGTTCCAGCCACTTCGAGTGCGATGGCCAGCGCAAGCAGCCCCCAGGCCTGGGACAGGGTGGGCGTAAATTGATGTAAGGATGTGATCATGGGAGCGACTGAGGGCAACAGGTGGGGCCGCAGGCCCGAGACGGCATTTTGGGCCCGCAGGCCCAAAGCGGCCTATTGGGCCACAGCGACCTGGGCTTGAGTCGAGGAGATCCGTTGAACCTGACAGACAACGACCGTTCGGTTGCCAAATACCGCGCCAAGGCCGAAGGCTATGACCATTCGGCCCAACGCACGATGCCCCTGCGCCGTCAGGTCATTGCCGGATTGCAACTGCAGCCCGGTCAGGTGGTGCTGGATGTCGGGGCGGGTACGGGCCTGAGCTATGAATTGCTGCTGGCGGGTGTGGGGTCGACCGGTCGCTTGCTGGCCTTCGAACAGAGCCCCGAGATGTTTGCCAAGGCACAGCAGCGTGTGCAGGCCGGCGCCTGGTCCAATGTCTGGCATTGCTGCGAAGCCGCCGAGCGCGTGCGCCTGCCGCAGATGGCCGATGCCGTGCTGTTCAACTACGTGCACGATGTCTCGCGCACGCCCCAGGCAGTTGCCAACATCATGGATCAGGTGCGCCCAGGTGCGCGCGTGGCCATGGCGGGCATGAAGTTCTTTCCACCCTGGCTGGCGCCCTTGAACCTGCTGGCCTGGTTGAAGAACCGGCCCTACAACGTCAAGGCGGCCGACCTGGTGTCGCCTTGGGATATCGTGGCCGGCTACTGTGATGAATGGCAGATCCGGTCGACACAATGGGGCATGGGTTACCTGGCCTGGGGCAATCGAAAATGAACTCAAGAACAAAAGCAAGACACCCGGCCACGACTTCCGTGGCGGGCATCGCCGTGCAACCCGAAAGCGACACAGCTGACAGTCTGGCGGTGCGTTTTCAGCGCACCCGCGACCAGACCCGCGCGCTGGTGGCGCCGTTGTCGGCCGAGGATGCCCAGGCGCAGTCGATGCCCGATGCCAGCCCGGCCAAATGGCACCTGGCACATGTCACCTGGTTCTTCGAAACCTTCGTGCTCGAGCCCTTCGAGCCGGATTTCAAGCCACACCATCCGTCCTACCGGATGCTGTTCAACAGTTACTACAACGCCATCGGGCGTGACCGCCACCCGCGTCCCGAACGCGGCCTGCTGACACGCCCCACACTCGACGAGGTGCTGCAGTGGCGCACGGCCGTGGAGGCACGTGTGCACCGCCTGCTGGCAGTGGAGCAGGCCGTACCCGAAATCGCGCAACGCACGGAGCTGGGCATCCAGCATGAGCAGCAACACCAGGAACTGCTGCTGACCGATTGCAAGCATCTGCTCAGCCGCAATCCGCTGCAGCCGGTGTATCAGCCCACCTGGCCCCTGGCCGCAGTGGCCCCGGTGGCCATCAACTGGGTCGATCTGCCGGGGGGGCGGGTGGACATCGGTCACGGTGCGCCCGGATTCGCGTTCGACAACGAAACGCCCCGGCATGCCCACTGGTTGGCTCCCTATGCACTGTCCAACCGCCTCGTCACCCATGGCGATTGGCTGGCGTTTGTGGCGGCCAGTGGTTATGAGGACCCCCGCTGGTGGTTGTCGGCAGGCTGGGACTGGGTTCAGGCGCAAGGTATCCGGGCTCCGCTGTACTGGCGGCGCGAGGAGGGTGCTGCCGGTCGCGAAACCGGGTGGCACAACTTCACCCTGCATGGGCTGGTGCCGGTCGATCCCCACACGCCCGTGGTGCACG
>CAYNWR010000463.1:0-2490 GCA_964400915.1 uncultured Burkholderiaceae bacterium | reverse complement strand
TCGTCTCCGGGCACGTCGCTGATGGCCAGGGTCACCACCCGAGCGGGTGCGCAGGCCGCCGCCAGACGCCCGCCCTTGATGCGCGAGAGGTGCTTGCGCACGCAGTTCATCTCGTGGATGTTGGCACCACTGGCCAGCAGTTCGCGGTTGATGCGTTGCTTGTCGGCAAACGCAAGGCCCTCGACTGGCAGGGTGAGCAACGCCGACGCCCCACCCGACATCAGGCAGATCACCAGATCGTCCGCGCCCAGACCCGACACGCTGGCCAACATGCGCTCGGCAGCGGCCAGCCCCGCCGCGTCGGGAACCGGATGCGAGGCCTCGACAATCTCGATGGCCGGCGTTGTTGGCAGATGGGGTGGGCGCGGTGGTGTGTGGCCATATCGCGTGACCACCATGCCACCGAGGGCCAATCCCGCTCGCCCGTGTTGCGCCGCGTGCTGGGGCCAAAGCGCTTCCAGCGCCTGGGCCATGGCGCCAGCTGCCTTGCCCGCGCCCACCACCACCACACGCCCACCCGGCGGAGGGGGGGCAGGCAGATGGGCTCCCAGGGTGAACAGCGGCAAGGCACGCCGCACCGCCACCTCGTACAAGTGGCGCAGGAAGGCATGCGGCGCCTGGCGCGGATCAATGGGCTTCATTGCAGAGTCTCAGGAATGCTCTGCCGCGCGAACTTTGTCGGCAGAACCCTCCAAGCCCGCCAGCAACAGGTGACGTTCTGGAACTGGCTGAAGGGCGCAAGGTTGTGGCGCCCCTGCGCATCAACGGTGGCAATCCAGCCGATCGGCCGGGGGATGACACAGGACTTGAACGGATCGTGCGGCAGGCCGTGTGGCGTCACCCCGGGTTGATAGAACATCAACCCCTCACTTCTTGCCCAGGCCCAGGCGCGCCGCGCCATCGGTGTAGAGCTTGACCTTCTCGGCCATGAAGGCGTCCATCTCCTCGACACCGACATTGATGAGTTCGAACCCGCTCTTGGCCGCCAGGTCTTTCATCTCGGCGTCGTTGTTGAGCGCTCGCCACCAGTCGGACAAGCGTTTGCGGGCTTCGGGCGGTGTGCCCTTGGGCACCCCGATGCCGCGGTAGGCGCCGTCGACCCAATCGACACCCAGTTCCTTGAAGGTGGGCACATCGGGCATCAGCGGATGCCGTCGGTCCATCGCCACGGCCAGGGCGCGCACGCGGCCCTTGTTGTTGACGGCAAAGGCCGAATAGGTCATGGCACCGTCCACCTGTGCACCCAGGACGGCGGTGGTCATGTCGCCCGTTCCCTTGAAGGGCACGTAGATGCTCTTGACGCCGAAGGCGGCATTCAAGCGCTCATGCGCTGCATGGTTGGCGGAGTTCAAACCCGATCCGCCCAGGCTGAGCTTGCCCGGATTGGCCTTGGCCGTGTTGATGAAATCCTGAAAGTTCTTGATCGGGCTTTGCTCGGGCACCACCAGCGCATCCGGCGTGTAGTGGAACCAGAACACCGGTGTCACATCGGCCGTCTTGTATTGCACCTGGCCTTCGATGGGCTGGAACACGATGTGCGGCAGGTTCACGCCGACCACGTTCAGTCCGTCGGCGGGCAACTGGTTCATCTGGGTCCACATGAGGGCACCGCCCGCACCGGCCTTGTACTGGATGATGGTGTCGATGGCCGGGCATTTGGCCTTGAGCACCTTCTGCTGGTGGCGCGCCGAGAGATCCGATTCGCCGCCGGGTGGAAACGCCTGCCAGTACGAAACG
Source organism: uncultured Burkholderiaceae bacterium (assembly GCA_964400915.1). Lineage (GTDB taxonomy): Bacteria > Pseudomonadota > Gammaproteobacteria > Burkholderiales > Burkholderiaceae_C > CAYNWR01. Next base: position 753 of record CAYNWR010000463.1, on the reverse strand, counting down.
TTCTTGTCGAAGCAATTGGGCGCCGCCTGCGCCATGGCTCGGTCGCTCCAACCGGCCACACACAGCAGGGTCGCCAGCATGGCGCCCTTCAATGCGCCTGCCAGTGCCCGACCCCGCCAGATGCCGCGGCGCAAGGATTGAATCTGCATGTCGGTCTCCTTCGTTGTAGAACTTTGCGAGTGCGAGTGCGGATGAATTGGGACGCGCTCAGGCCGCGAGACGCTGCGCATGGGGCCTGCGCAATTCGGCGACAACGGCGTCCGTCACCTGCCGCGTGGTGGCCTGGCCACCGAGGTCGCGCGTGTGCAGGCTGGTGTCGGCCGTCACCGTTTCGATCGTCATCATCAATTGCTGGGCGGCCGACGGCTCGCCCAGGTGCTCGAGCATCATCACGCAGCTCCAGAACGTGCCCACGGGATTGGCCAGACCCTTGCCCATGATGTCGAAGGCCGAACCGTGGATGGGCTCGAACATGCTGGGGTAGCGCCGTTCGGGGTCGATGTTGCCCGTGGGCGCGATCCCCAGGCTGCCGGCCAACGCAGCGGCCAGGTCGCTGAGGATGTCGGCATGCAGGTTGGTGGCCACGACGGTGTCGATCGATTTCGGGCGGTTGACCATGCGCGCGGTCATCGCGTCGACCAGTTCCTTGTCCCAGGTCACGTCCGGGAACTCGCTGGCCACTTCGCGCGCGATCTCGTCCCACATCACCATCGCGTGGCGCTGCGCGTTGCTCTTGGTGACCACGGTGAGTTG
>CAYNWR010000462.1:0-2491 GCA_964400915.1 uncultured Burkholderiaceae bacterium | reverse complement strand
GAACCCGGTGATGACCTGCGGCGACCAGATCGACGAGGTGCTGCGCGAGCACACCACGCTCTCGGCCGCCGAGCGGCGCGAGAAGGTGCTGGCCATCGTGCGCGAGGTGCTGCTGCCCGAGGCCGAGCGCATCGTGGCCAGCTACCCGCATCAGCTCTCGGGCGGCCAGCGCCAGCGCATCGTGATCGCGATCGCCCTGGTGCTCGATCCCGTGCTGCTGATCGCCGACGAGCCCACCACCGCGCTGGACGTGACCACCCAGGCGCAGATCCTCAAGCTGGTGCTGGAACTGCAGCGCCGCCATGGCGCGGGGGTGCTGTTCATCACCCACGATTTCGGTGTGGTGGCCGAAGTGGCGCACCGCGTGGCGGTGTTGCGCCTGGGCGATCTGGTGGAGCTTGGCCCCAAGCACCAGGTGCTGCAGCAGCCCGCCCACGCCTACACGCGCCTGCTCATCGCCTCCGTGCCAACGCTACAACAATCAGAGCAAACAAATGAGCATCAACGCTCGCTACCGCCCAATTTTGTTCTGAAAACTGAAAAACTGGCCAAGACCTACCGCGACAAGCGCTGGTTTGCCCCCGAGCGCGAGGTGGTGGCTGCGCAGGATGTCAACCTGGAGATCCGGCGAGGGCAGACCCTGGGCATCGTGGGCGAATCGGGCTCGGGCAAGAGCACCGTGGCGCGCTGCATCGTGCGCCTGATCGACCCGACAGCGGGCCACATCTGGCTGGGCGAAGGCGGCGCTGGCGACAACCCGGCGGTGGACATCGCCGCGATGGGCGTGTCGGCCTTGCGCCCACTGCGTCGGCGCGTGCAGATCGTGTTCCAGGACCCGTACCGATCGCTCAACCCACGGCGAACCATCGAGGCCGCGCTGATCGAAGGGCCGATGAACTACGGCCTGTCGCGCGCACAAGCCTTGGCGCGGGCCAGCGAACTGCTGGCGCTGGTGCGCATGGATGCCAGCGCGCTGCCCCGATACCCGCATCAATTCTCGGGTGGCCAGCGTCAGCGCCTGTGCATCGCCCGTGCGCTCATGATGGAGCCGCAGTTGCTGATTGCCGACGAGGCCGTGTCCGCGCTGGATGTCTCGGTGCAGGCCCAGGTGTTGCGCCTGCTGGCCGACATCCGCGAGCGCCTGCAACTGGCCATGCTCTTCATCACCCACGATTTGCGGGTGGCCTCGCAGATCTGCGATCACCTGGCCGTGATGTCCAAGGGTCGCGTCGTCGAATACGGGCCCGCGTCCCAGGTGTTTGCCAATCCCCAGCACGCCTACACCCAATCGCTGTTTGCTGCCGCGCCGGGCCGGGGGTTTGTCTTTGGGACGGCCGTGGCCTGAGGGTTTACAGGTCCGCAGGCGCCGGTCCCATGCGCCCCCGCAGCCCGTCGCGCAGACCCCGCCACATGGCGCGCAGATGCGCCAGGCGCGGACGGCCGAAGACGGAGAAATACACGAACTTGAGCACCAGTTGCCACGCGTCGGAGCGTTTCCACGCGGGGCTCACGTGCGGCAGGCCCTGCAGCGCCACACCGTTGCGCATCAGGGTGTAGTGACGCCGGGGGCTGTGGTTGGCCACCTGACGTCCCCCCCAGGCGCGCACGCTGTCGCCCAGCTGGTGGCGCAAGGTGGCGCCTCCCATCCCCAACAAGGTCCAGCCCGCGTGGCGCAGCCGCAGGCACCATTCCACATCGACATAGTCGATGAAGAAGTCCTCGCGAAAGCGCGTCGTGTCGTCCCAGACCTGGCTGTTCACCAGGCAACCGGAGGTGATGAGGTGGTCCACCACGACCGACTGGCCAGCGGCGGGAAAAAGGCGCACGCGGCGGCCATCAATGGGTGCGAGGAACGGCGCGTGCTGGCCGCTGCGCCGGTCAACACTTTGTGGCCCCACCGCCGCAATGCGTTGGCCACTGGCCTGCGCCTGGTGCAAGGCCGACAACAGACGCGCCACCATGTGCGCCTGCGGCTCGCTGTCCTGATCCAGCAGCAGGACCTGCGTGGCGCCGTTGCGGATGGCCCAGTCGATGCCGATGTTCAGTGCGGCGCCCACGCCGCGGTTGTCGCCCAGGTGTTGCACCTCCCAGGCCACGTCCGGTAGAACGTCCCCATGGATGGACAGGCTGGACGGGTGGCCGTTGTTGACCACGATCCCCCCATCAATCTGGGGCGCGATGGCGCGGATCAGGCGTTCAAGCTCTTCCGATTGCGGCTGGTAGGCCACCACAACGGCCAGGACACGGGAATCGGGCACCGTGGTGTGGACAGGCCCTAGCACATCGTGCCCGCTAATCGCCCAACGCAGGCGCTATTCGAAAACCTGGGCCTGCGCGAGGCTGGCTCCCGCGGCATCCTTGGCCGAGACTTGCGGCGCCATGCCCACGTCGGGCCAGCGGATGTCGATGGCCGCATCGATCCAGGCGATACAACGCTCATGCTGCGGCGCGTAGTAGTCGGTGGTCTTGTAGAGAAAGTCGGCACTGTCGC
>CAYNWR010000461.1:0-2499 GCA_964400915.1 uncultured Burkholderiaceae bacterium | reverse complement strand
TTGCTGTGGCCATGCCCCACCAGTTCATCGCCTCGCGCCACGCAAGCGGCGATGAGCTCGGGACAGTGCTCATACAAGGCCGTGTTGATCAACGCGGCGGCTGGCCAGCCAAGGGCATCGAACAGATCCAGGCATCGCCAGGCGCCGACACGGTTGCCGTATTCACGCCAACTGAAATTCAGCACATCGGGTTGCGGCGACGCCGGTCCGATCATGGCCCCCATCCCCTCGCCGAAGGCGAAGTGTTCGAGGTTCAGTGCCAAGTACACCGCCAGGCGCGCACCACCCGGCCAGGGATAGACGGGGCGCCCCTTGATGGCGCTGTACGGAAAGCGCCCGTGGTCAGGCAGGGCTCCAAGGTAATGGGCCGTCATCGATCTTGTGAACCTGCAAAGTTGTGCTTGATGGTCATCATCGTCCGACGCCCCCTGCTGCAATGCCTTGTGCCGCCCCTTTCAGGTGCGCAAATGCCGGAGGCACCTGGGTCCAGTGGGCGTAGAAACCGTCTTCGCCCCGAATCGGTGCCTGCGCGCGCTTTTCGAGCAGCACCTTGAGCCCGGCCTGCACGCTGTCGATCAACGGAACCTCGATGCCCCCCTGCAGGGTCTGCGCAAAACCCGCCAGGCCCGCTCCGCCCACAATCACCGAGCGCGCGCCAGCCCGTGCCGCGTTCGCGCAAGCCCGGCCCAGGTGCTCCAGGGCCAGATCGGGCCGCGCCATCATCTCGGCCCCGGTGGGCGCGACCGTCTCGATGGACAACAGGCGCTCATTGAACCCGAGCGCCAAAGCCAGACGCGCGAGCATCGGTTTCCAGCGCTCGCCGCCGGTCACAACGGCAAACGGCCCGTGTTGCGCGGCTTCAATGAAGGCCGCTTCGGCCAGGCCGGTCACGGGACAGGCGCAGCATTCACGCAGCGCAAACAGCCCCGGATCGCCAAAACAGCCGATCAACACCCCGTCAATGGGCTTGGGCGCACTGACACGCTGCTCGGCCCAGACGTCCAGCACGGCGTAAGCCGCGACCGCGTGGCTGGCCTCGCACGCGATGTAGCTGGCGCCCACGCGAGCCGTGCGACACACCAGCGACACATGGCTGGGCAACGCGGGCTGCAAGGCCCGCCGCAAACGCTCGGTCGTGGTTTCGCTGGTGTTGGGGTTGATCAGCAGCAGGCTTGTCATGGGCGGGAGGTCTGGCTGTCGTGGGTCCGGCGTCGGCAGCTTAACCGGACAGCCGCTTGGACTGCACAAGCGCCATGGAAGACCCGGCACGTCATCAGGGTGGTCCTGCCTGGCATTCTTTGTGCTCCAGCCATTGTTTTCTCTCGCCCGCTTGCGGGTCCTTTTTCGCCCCATCCTGCCCTTTTGGAGGTTTCATGAAGCGTCGTTCGATTCTTGCCGCCGGTGCCGCAGCCCTGTCCACGCCGGCATGGGTGCACGCCCAATCGGCCTGGCCCTCGCGTGGTCCGGTGCGCCTGATTGCCCAGTTCCCCCCTGGCGGGCTGGTCGACACGGTGGCACGCCTCATGGCGCCGCACCTGTCCTCGGCCCTGGGTCAAACCGTGGTGGTTGAAAATCGTGCGGGTGCGGGTGGCCTGGTGGGTACCGAGTACGCCTCGCGTCAGCAGGCGGATGGTTACTCGCTGCTGGTCAGCCATGCATCGGTGCACATCTACGCAACCGCCACACGCAAGGTCATGCCTTTCGATGCGGTTGGCGATTTCACCCACATGGCCATGCTGGTCGAGGCGCCCATGGTCCTGCTGGTTCGTGGCGCGTCGCCCTACCAGAGCCTGGCGCAGTACGTGTCGACCGCCAAGACCAAGCCTGTGCGATACGGCACATCCGGGATCGGTTCGGCCAACCACCTGTTTGGCGAACTGCTCAAGATCGAGGGTCAGGCGCCCAACCACGACCACGTGCCGTATCAGGGCAGCGCACCGGCGATGCAGGATCTGCTGGGCGGCCAGATCGACAGCCTGTTCGATCCGGTCACCACCAACGTCGCCCAGCTCAAGGCGGGCTCCCTGCGCGCGCTGGCGGTGTCCACACCGGCTCGTCTGCCCGCCCTTCCCAACATTCCGACCTTTGCCGAGCTGGGCTATCCCGCCCTGACGGGCTCGCAATGGCTGGGGCTGTCGGCCCCCAAGGGTCTGCCGGCACCCATTGCGCAGCGCCTGGCGCAACTGATGCCCGAAATTCTGGCCAAGCCGGACGTGTATTCGCGCCTCGATGATCTGCAGACCCTGCCGCGCAAGGCACCGGTGGTCGGCGACGATTTCGTCAAGCTGATCCGCTCGCAGATCGACACCTGGACCCAGGTGGCCAAACGCGCCAACGTCGAAGTCGTTGTCTGAACGTGCCACAACCCCGCCGCAGGGCGTTCAGGCCCATGCGGTATGGTGTCGGTCTGCCAAACCATGGGCGAGCCCGGCCTCGCTGCCCGCATCGTGACCGAAGTCGATTTCAGCGCCAGCACCGCCTACCAGCGCTCCAAGCTGA
>CAYNWR010000460.1:0-2503 GCA_964400915.1 uncultured Burkholderiaceae bacterium | reverse complement strand
CAGGCGCACGAGCGTGTGTTCGACGAGGCCGCGCAGGCCCATGGTGGCCTGGACATCATTTGCGCCAACGCCGGCATCGACCCCGGACCGGGCTTCATGTCCTTCACCGACCGCTCGCAGCGCCTGCCGCAACACGCCATCGAGAACTACGACGACGAACGTTGGCAGCGCGTGATCCAGATCAGCCTGGACGCGGTCTTCTTTGCGATCCGCACGGGCGCACGGCTGATGAAACCCGCAGGGCAGGGCTCGATCATCGTGACCACGTCGATATCGGCGGTGCGGCCCGCGCCCGGTATCGGCATCGCCTACATGGCGGCCAAGGCCGGTGCGGCGCAGGTGGTGCGGACGGCAGCCCTCGAGCTGGCGCGCTACCGGATTCGCGTGAACGCCATCGCGCCTGGGCCGTTTGCCACCAACATCGCCGACGGCCGCATGCGCGACCCTCAGGTGCGGGCGGCCATGGCCCGCACGGTGCCGCTGGGGCGGGTGGCCCACCCCGATGAAATCAAGGCACTGGTCCTGCTGCTGGCTTCGGATGCCGGCAGTTTCATCACGGGCGAGCAGATCGTGATTGATGGCGGCGCCTCGCTGGGCGCGGTCGACTGACGTGGGCGGTGATCACGGGCGCGGCTGCGGCCGCTGGGGGCAACCCGTTTTTGTTGGTTTGAGGCTTTTTGGCCTCTGGCGAGCGTCACGGCTCAACAGTTTGCTATCAGTTAAGTAGATACCCGCATGACGGCTAGAGCAGGCGCTCCAGTCTGATGGCGCAAGCGCCGGTGGGCACAGGCCTGAGCGCGGCCCACAATGGGGCGCCGCGATTGCACGGTGCATCCCTGCCTGCCGCCATGAACCTGTCCGATTTGCCCAACCATCCCCCCGCGCACCCGTCCGCCGCCGATCTGCAGGCCTGTCTGCAGCGCCAGCGCATGGCGCACCGGCGCGCGCCCATGCCCACCTTGCAGGAACGCCTGGCCGACCTGGACACGCTGGAGCGCTTCGTGCGCGAGCAGCAGGGTGCCATCATCGAGGCGATCAGCGCCGACTACGGCCACCGCTCGGCGCACGAAACCGTGATCACCGAAATCGCGCCCGTGCTCACCAGCCTGCGCCACGCCCGCACCCACCTGCAGGCCTGGATGCGCCCGCAGCGGCGCCATGTCGACCGCCTCACCTTCGGGCTGGGCCGCAACCGCGTGTTGCCGCAACCGCTGGGGGTGGTGGGTGTCATCGTGCCCTGGAACTTCCCGATCAACCTGAGCCTGGTGCCGCTGATCTACATCCTGGCTGCCGGCAACCGCGCCATGGTGAAGATGAGCGAGGATTCGAGCCACCTGGCCCATTTGCTGATCGAGGTGATGCCCAGCTACTTTCCGCGCGAGAAGCTGCAGTTCTTCGCCGAGACCGGCGGTGTGGGCGTGGAGTTTTCGCGCCTGCCGTTCGATCACCTGCTGTTCACGGGCAGCAGCAAGACGGGGCGTGCGGTGATGGCGGCGGCAGCCGCCAACCTGACGCCTGTCACACTGGAATTGGGCGGCAAATCGCCCGCTATCGTCTGTGATGATTTCGACATCGAACTGGCGGCCGAACGCATCCTGTTCGTGAAGTTCCTCAACGCCGGGCAGATCTGCACGACGGTTGACTTTGCGTTGCTGCCCGCCGATCGCGTGGCCGATTTTGTGGCTGCGGCCAAACGCATCGTGCCCCGGCGTTATGCCGATCTGGCCTCCAAGGACTACTCGTCCATCATCAATCGCAGGGCCTACAACCGCCTCGTCAAGGCGCTGGACGAGGCGCGCGAACGCGGCGCGCAGGTCATCCCCCTGCTGCCCGGCCCGGCTGTCGACAAGGCCCGTCACCGCATCGCCCCGCACCTGGTGCTGAACGCGCCGCCCGATTGCAGTCTGCTGCAGCGCGAGATCTTCGGCCCCATCCTGCCTTTGGTGGCCGTGCGCGACCTGGACGAGGCCATCGAACGCGTGCAGACCGGTCCGCGGCCCTTGGCGGTCTATCCGTTCAGCAACCGGCCCGAGCGCGTGGAACAGGTCATCGAGCGCGTGATGTCCGGCGGCGTGACCGTCAACGACGCGCTCATGCACGTGGGCCAGGACGATCTGCCCTTTGGGGGCGTGGGCGAATCGGGCATGGGCCACTACCACGGTCACGAAGGCTTCAACACCTTCTCCAAGCTGCGTCCGGTGTTCTACCAGGCGCGCTGGTCGAGCCTGCGCCTGATGATGCCGCCCTACACGGCGGTGACCGATCGCCTGCTCAAGATGCTCATGCGCTGAGCGCTGAGCGCTTGGCGCTTGGCGATCGACGCTCGACGCTCGACGGTCGAGGCTCGCGCGCTCACGGCGCCGAAGCGGGTGGCGGCTGCTGTTTGGGTCAGGGATCACGCGCGAGGTCGAAAACCGACCTGATCGAGTCAGGTCGGTTTTTGTGATCGAGTGCAGGACAGAACCGCGCGCCTCCCTGACCCAAGCCAGGTCCGCCACCCACC
>CAYNWR010000459.1:0-2507 GCA_964400915.1 uncultured Burkholderiaceae bacterium | reverse complement strand
GATCTTCGCTCCGGATGCCTTCACCGCCTGTGCCCAGCGCGGCATTTCGGCGGCCAGGAACTTGCTGAAATCCTCCGCGCCCAGGAAGGCCGGGTCGGCGCCCTGGGTGGTCATGCGGTTGCGGATGTCGGGCGTGGCCAGCACCTGGCGAAAGGCGTCGCTGAGTTTGGCCGTGACCTCGCGCGGCAAATTGGCGGGGCCCAGGAAGCCGTAGAAGCCGACCACCTCAAAACCCTTGATGCCCGATTCGATCACCGTGGGGATGTCGGGCAGGGCGACGTTGCGCTCCTTGCTGGTGACGGCCAGCGCGCGCACCTTGCCTTGCTTGTGGTAGTTGGCCGCTTGCGGAATCGATTCGGCCATGAACTGCACCTGGCCGGCCATCAGGTCCTGAAACGCCGGTGCGCTGCCGCGGTAGGGGATGTGCACCAGGTACAGGCCCGTGGCGGTCTTGAACATTTCGGGCACCAGGTGGCTGATGCCGCCACTGCCGGCCGAGCCGAAGTTGATCTGCCCCGGCCGCGATTTGGCATAGGCCATGAACTCGGGCAGGGTCTTGGCGGGCACATTGGGATTGACCAGCAGCGCCAGCGGTTGCATGGCCGAGCGCGCGATGGGCGTGAAATCGCGCAAGGTCTGATAGGGCAGTTTGCTGTACAGGCCGGGGTTGATCACCATCACACCGGTGTTGGCCAGCATCAGGGTGTAGCCGTCGGGCGCGGCCTTCATCACCTCCTGTGCACCCACGATGCCACCGGCACCGGCCTTGTAGTCGATGATGATGGGTTGGCCCAGCACGGCTTGCAGCCGGTCGGCCAGCAGGCGGGCATGCTGATCCAAGGGGCCGCCAGCCGGAAAGCCGATGATGATCTTGATGGGTTTCTCGGGGAAAGCGAACGCCGGCAGGGCGAACATTGCTACACAAATGATTGCAAGTGCGCGGCGGATGCGCCGCGCTGCAGAGGGGGTGTTTGTGAACATGACGATTTGTGTCGAGGGCGTTGCCAAGGAGCCACCATTGTCGCTTGCCCTGAGGCGCGCCAGCGCGTGCCTGGCCGATACTCGCGCCCCATGACTGCCACGCCAACAAGCCATCCCGCCGGTCAGCCAGCGGCCGCCAAGGCCACGGTGCGCCCGCACCACGCTTTCTGGCCCAAGCGCCTGCCCTATGCCATCACGCCGCCGGCCACGTCCCTGTGGACCAACCTGGAGGTGAGCGCGCAGCGCTACCCCCAGCGCCCGGCCTATGTCTTCTTCAACCGCAGCTTGACTTATGCCGACCTGCACGCCCAGGCCCTGCGCCTGGCGGCGCGTCTGCATGCGCTGGGTGTGCGCAAGGGCGATCGTGTGGTGGTGAACATGCAGAACTGCCCGCAAATGGTGGTGGCGCACTACGCCGTGCTGCGCGCCAACGCGGTGGTGGTGCCCGTCAACCCGATGAACCGCAGCGAGGAGCTCAAGCACTACATCACCGACCCGCAGGCCCGGGTGGCCATCACCACCGGCGATCTGGCCGGCGAGCTGGCCACGGCCAGCAACGCGCTGGAGGCGGGGCAGGGCCTGCAGCACCTCATCGTCACGCAGTTCAGCGATGCCTTCGACCCCACGCCCGAGGTGCTGGCCGACATGCCGCCCGCCTGGCGCGATTGGCTGAGCACGCGGCATGCCTTGCCGGGCTTAAACGGTGGGACGGCCATCGACTGGACGGTGGCCATGGCAGACCCCGGTGCGGGTGGAAGCGCCACAGCGCCGCCCGCGCTGGACGTGGGCCCCGACGACCTGGCCGTGTTGCCCTACACCAGCGGCACCACGGGCCTGCCCAAGGGCTGCATGCACCCGCACCGCACGCTGATGCACAACGCGGTGGCGGGCGCTTTTTGGGGCAATGCCACACCCGAAGGCGTCGGCCTGGTGGTGGTGCCGATGTTCCACGTCACGGGCCTGGTGATCGGCATGCATTCGGCCATCTATGTCGGCTCCACCGCGGTGTTGATGCCGCGCTGGGACCGCGATCTGGCCGGGCGGCTGATCTCGCGCCACCGCGTCACGCATTGGACCAACATCCCCACGATGGTGATCGACCTGCTGGCCAGCCCGCACTTCGACCAATACGACCTGAGCTCGCTCACCTACATCGGCGGGGGCGGCGCGGCCATGCCACAGGCCGTGGCCCAGCGCATCCTGGACCTGTACGGCCTGCGCTATGTGGAAGGCTATGGCCTGACCGAGACCGCCGCGCCCTCGCACAGCAACCCGCCGGACAACCCCAAGCAGCAATGCCTGGGTGTGCCCTACATGAGCGTGGACGCCCGTGTGGTGGACCCGCAGACCCTGCAGGAGCTGCCCGTGGGCGAGGCCGGCGAGATCGTCATCTGTGGCCCCATGGTGTTCGACGGCTACTGGCGTCGGCCCGAGGCCACGGCGGCGGTGTTCGTCGAGATCGAGGGCAAGCGGTTTTTTCGGTCGGGCGATCTGGGGCGGGTGGACGCCGATGGGTATTTCTTCAT
>CAYNWR010000458.1:0-2515 GCA_964400915.1 uncultured Burkholderiaceae bacterium | reverse complement strand
CTGTCGTTCGCGGCACTGTTCGCGGGGCTGGGCATCGCTCCGGGAAACGTGGCGGTGCGGCCACGGATTTCGGTCACGCGCGCATGCAAGGCCGGCTCGCCAGGGGCCTCGAAGTAGACGTATTGGTTGATCAGCAGCGCCGGCACGAGCGGCCCGGTGATGCGGTACCAGGTCTGGCTGCCGGTTTGCCAGCTTTCAACGGTCTTGCCGTGGCGGCTCCAGAAATCGCCCGGCAAGGCCATGGCGCCGGAATAGAGCACCTCCCCGTCTTCGAGGGCCTTGTCGTTCTCGTAGTCCTCGGCCGCCAGGCCCAGGGCGCGCGCCTTGACGCGCATGTTGATGTCCTTGGACACCAGCACGACCTCGCGCCCGTTGCCCGCATGCACTTCGCGCAGGGCCTGGACCACCCCCAGGATCTGGTTGTCGGCCTTGCCTTGTGGCAGGCTCAGGGGCAGGGTCATGGCCAGCGGCTGGGTCTGCAGGAAAAGCTTGCCACTGGCCTCCCTGTGGCCCGAAGCCGCCAGTGCCATGCCGCTGGTGATGTCCTGGCCAGCTCCGCCAGCCAATTTGTCAAGCCACCGGCTGGCCTGACGCGCGTTTCGTGCGACCTCGGTCATGCCTTTCTTGTGGCCGTCGAGCTCCTCCAGCACGATCATGGGCAGAAAGATGTCGTGTTCCTCGAAGCGGAACAGGCACATCGGGTCGTGCATCAGGACGTTGGTGTCGAGCACGAAAAGCTTTTGCGGGCCGCGTTCCCGCGTCTTGCGCCGTGCCGGTGCTGCTTGGGTGCTGGCCGTGGCGGCAGGCGCAACGATGTTTGGCGCGGTATCGGACCCACGCGCGGCGCGATCGGCTGAGCGAAGCGCCGGGTGCCCCGACGCCTTCGACGGGGCGGGTGTTGGCAACGTGACCTCGCCCGGAGCCAGGTCGCCCATCACGGCGGCGGAGCCGCCACGTTCAAAGTCAAGACCGGCCAGCGCTGGCGCGGCTGCAGCCTCGTCCCCCGATTGCGCCGGTCGCATCCGTTTGAGGTTCGATCGCGCTGGGGCGTCGAAGGCCTCGGGAGGCAGTTGGGCGGCGCGACGGGTGGGGGCGGGTGGCAAGGGCATGGGGGTGGGTTCTCCAGAAACAAAAAAGCCGCCAGGCAAGCCTGGCGGCTGGACGGGTTTGGCAAAGGTACGTGACGCGAGGCGTCAAGCGCAGGGGCATGCTGGCATTATGCACAGCCCATGTGACACCACAAGCGGTGCCGCAGGGAGGCTGTCAGGCCGTGGCAACACTCGCCTTCTTGAGCGCCTTGACCGATTTGAGCACCTCGTCGACATGGCCCGGCACCTTCAGGCCGCGCCACTCTTCGCGCAGGATGCCATCGGGACCGATGAGGAAGGTGCTGCGCTCGATGCCCTTGACCTTCTTGCCGTACATGATCTTGTTCTTGACCACACCAAACATGTGGCACATCTTCTCTTCCGTATCGGCGATCAGCTCAAACGGGAGTTCCAGCTTGGTCTTGAACTCGTCGTGGGATTTCATGTTGTCGCGCGAGACACCAAAGATGGTGGCCCCGGCCTTCACGAAATCCTTGTACTTGTCCCGAAACTGCATGGCTTCGGTGGTGCAACCAGGGGTGTTGTCCTTCGGATAGAAGTACAACACCAGGGTCTTGCCATTGTGAGAGGTGTTGGAGACTTTGATGCCGCCGGTGGCGCTGGCTTCGAACTCGGGGATGGGTTTGTTGACAACGATCGCCATAGGAGTTTTCTGTCTGTCTTTCTCGGGCCGACGGACCTTGTGTCCGAACAGGAGATTTTAACAGTTGGCGGAAACAGGCGTCGGGTTCTCCAGCAGCAAGGCTGCCAGAACGTGTCGGCCTTCCCCGGCCAGGATGTTGTAGGTGCGGCAGGCGGCCTGTGTATCCATGGTCTCGAAACCCACGCGCCGGGCCATCAGCGGAGCCAGCCACGCGGTCGGCACGAAGCGCAGGCGCGAGCCGCTGCCGAAGACGATCAGCTCGGCATCAAGCGCGGCGAGCATCGCGAAATGGCTGGCGTCCAGTGCTTCAAATTGCTCGCAGGGCCAGGCCTGTCGCAGACCACGTGCGCTCATCAGCAGGCTCTGGGTGGTGCGTTCGCCGTTGACGGCCACCCAACCCGGCCCGTAGCCGCTGATCGTGGGGACATCGATTCGGTCGGGCTGGAGTTTCAAGGTGTGTGGTGTGTGCAGCCGGCTGTGGCGCGGGTGTTGCGCAGCGCAGCAACAACGCCGGCGCCGCAGGTGAACTGTGTTCAAATTATAGGTTTTCGCCACTGGGCAGCCTGCGCTGCAGCCACCATGAAACGCGTCAACAAGTCCGCCAAGCTCTCCAACGTGTTGTACGACATTCGCGGGCCGATCATGGACGCCGCCCGCCAGATGGAGGAAGAGGGCCAGAAGATCATCAAGCTCAACATCGGCAACCTTGCCGTGTTCGGCTTTGACGCGCCCGAGGAAATCCAGCAGGACATGATCCGCAACC
>CAYNWR010000457.1:0-2523 GCA_964400915.1 uncultured Burkholderiaceae bacterium | reverse complement strand
GGTCCCGAAGCACCCCAGCAGGCGCTCGCCCCACCCCCACGGCCACGCTGGTGCGTGGCGATGCCCGATGTGTTCTCCATTCGGCACACCACCGTGGAAGCCTATTGCGAGCCCATCGTGCACGAGGTCAAGGTCAGTCGCGCCGACCTGCTGGGTGATGTGCGGCGCGAGGACAAGCGCCGGGCCTACCTCGACCTGGGCGGCGAGTGCTGGTACGTGCTGGGGCGCGATCCCAAGGGGCGGGCGATCGGCGACGCCGACGATGTGCCGCCCGAATGTGGTGTGCTGCTCCTGACCGACACCGGCCAGCTGGCGCCGCAACGCCCGGCCCCGCGCCGCGCGGTGCAGCGCCTGCCTTTCCACGTCTGGATGGCCCTCGCCCGCGCCACACCGCTGCCGGTGGCCGACGACCCCCAGGAGATGCTGTAGGGGAGTGCCCTGGCCGATCAGTGCGCATGTGCCAGGGAACCCACCACCGTCACGATCAGCACCCCCACCAGCAGCCAGGCCACCTGCACCGCCGTCTGGCGCATGCTCAGGCGCAATTGCAGCTGCGGGATCAGGTCGGCCAAGGCCACGTAGATGAAGCTGGACGACGCCACCACCAGCAGATAGGGCAGCGCGTCGTGCAGGGGCGTGAACAGCCAGAACCCCACCACCCCGCCCAGCGCCGTGACCGCCCCGGCCATGGAGAGCTTGAGCACCGCCGGGCTGAGCTGGCGTGCGCCCTGGCGCAACACGGCCAGATCGCCCACGTGGTGTGGAATCTCGTGGGCCATCACCGCCAGCGCGGCCAACACGCCCAGGCGAACATCGGCGATGAAAGCCGAGGCAATCAACACCCCGTCGCCAAAACAGTGCACGCTGTCGCCCACCAGCACGGCCCAGGCACCGCCCCGGCCGGCCGGTGCCAACGTGTGCGCGTGCGCGTGAAGGGAACCCTGTCCATGGTCGTGCCGGTGCCCGTGCCCATGCCCGTGGGCCATGGGCGGTCCCTCTGCCGGCTCGGCTGCATGGTGGTGCTCATGCCCGTGATGCCACAACTCGGCCTTGTCCAGCAGGAAGAAGAACACGACGCTGACCAGCAAGGTACCGAACAGCTCGCGCGCACCGGCCTGGCTCTCGAAGGCCTCGGGCAGCAGGTGCATGAAGGCCGTCGCCAGCAGCGCGCCTGCGGCCAGGCTCAGCAGCTTGCGCGGCCCGCCGGGTTCCATGTCCTGCAACATGCCCGCGCGCATCAACAGCGCAGACAGACAGACACTGCCAATACCCGCCAACAAGGTGGCCACCAGGACGTATATAAAAAGCATAGCAAACGATCAAGGAATGGCGCTCGCCACCAGCCAAAAACGCACAAAAAAACAAAAAAGCCGCCCTCAGGCGGCTCTTGGTGACACGAGCGCCCCGCGATCAGCTCAGACCATTGGCCTTGAACCACTCGACGGCACGCTTCCAGCCATCCTCGGCGGGCCCCTGTCGGAAGCTTGGCCGGTAGTCGGCATGGAACGCATGGGGCGCGTCCGGATACACCACGAACTGCGAGGCCTTGGACGCCGGGTTGGACGCAGCGGCCAGGGCAGCTTTCATCCTATCAACCGTGTCAAGGGGGATGCCGGTGTCGGCAGCGCCGTACAGGCCCAGCACCGGCCCCTTCAGCGAGGCGGCGATATCGACGGGGTGGCGCGGCGTGAGATCGCTCGCCTGACCCACCAGACGGCCATACCAGGCCACGCCCGCCTTCACGTTGGCGTGTGCGGCATACAACCAGGTGATGCGCCCGCCCCAGCAAAAGCCCGTGACCCCCACCTTGGACATGTCGCCCCCATTGGCGCCCGCCCAGCGAACGGCACCGTCCAGGTCGCCCATCACCTGCGCGTCGGGCACCTTGGACACCAGTTCGGAGATGAGCTTGGCGACTTCGCCGTATTTGGTCGGATCGCCCTGGCGCGCAAACAGCTCGGGGGCGATGGCCAGGTAACCGGCCTTGGCAAAGCGCCGCGCGGTGTCGGCGATGTACTCGTGCACGCCAAAGATTTCCTGGATGACAAGCACCACCGGCAGTCCGGTGCGACCGGCCGGTGCCGCGTAGTAGGCCGGCACCTTGAATCCGCCCACGTCGTAGGTGGTTTCGCCGGCACGCAAGCCGTCGCTGGACGTCTTGATGGCGGTTTGCGCAACGATGGGCATCGCGGCGGCGGCGTAGCCCACACCCAGTGCAGCCCTGAGGGCGGCTCGACGGCTGGGGGCCGGGGCGGTGCTGTTGTGATCGATCAAGGCGTTGAAATCAGCTTGTTGGTGGTCTTGCAGCATGGTGGTCTCCAGTGCGATGGGGTTGATGCAGGGAATAGCTGGACGAAAAACGGGGTGCAAAGCGCCGGGGAGCGTAGTGCAAATTGCCGGACTTGTCTTTTCTGCGGGATTGGCGCCCCGGTGTGCAGCGACAGGGCCAGCGCCCGTTTGCCTTGGCACCGTTGCGCTCGGTTGCCGTCGCACCACGGCGCCCGATCGCCTTCCCACGGGCAG
>CAYNWR010000456.1:0-2528 GCA_964400915.1 uncultured Burkholderiaceae bacterium | reverse complement strand
CAGGATGGCCAGGGAACACCCCCGCAAGGGCCCCCGGTCGGCCGGCGGAACGGCCAGCAGGTTGCCGATGATCTCGACAGGAATCGCAGCCGCAAAATCCTCGATCAGGTCGCCACCGCCGCGTCGTCCCAGTTCGTCCAGCAGCCGCTCCACCAGGTTGACCAGGCCCGCCTCCATCTCGGCAATGGCGCGGCGCGTCAAGGCGCCCATGATGATGCGCCGCACCCGCGTGTGCAGCGGCGGGTCGCTGAACACCAGGCTGGTGGTGTGGTGCTCCAGCAAGGGGCTGCCGGCGCCGTATTTCGGCGTGAACTCCACGGTCTTGTCCGAGCTGAAGGCCTGGGCGTCGCGATACACGGCCATCAAGTCGGCGTGCCGCGTGAGGAAATACCCGCCGCCCGGCAACTTCAGCAGTGGCGCGCGGCGGCGCAGCTCGGTGTAGACCGGATAGGGGTTGGCAAGGAAATCGGAGGGCAGGGCGCGCAGATCAAACGTATCGGCAATCTCTGCGGCGCGCGCCGCCGACATGGCCGGCGTGATGGTTGTTGCGAGATCGACGGCGGACATCGGGCGATTCTGTCATGGGCAGAACACACGCGCGTGTGTAACATGAGCTCTTCACACCAGGGATTCGCTGCATGTTTCGTCGCCTTTCCATCGCCGCCCGGATCTGGCTGGCGATCGTGCTCTTGCTGCTTGGCCTGTTGGCGCTGTTGTCGTTCACCACGCTGCTGACGAACCGCGTGAACGCCGAGTTTGCGGCCGCCACCGAGGCGCAGCTGGAGCGGCGCGACATGGCACTGCGCTGGGCCGCCCTGGTGGAGTTGAACGTCGACCGCACCGCGGCGTCTTATGTGAGCGCCGACCAGGCGGTGGACCAGGTTCTGGGTGCGCGTTTCCTGTCCGACCAGAAGATCATCAATGAGCTGCAGGACAAGTTGGACAAATCGAATCTGGACGAACAATCGCGGGTGATGATCCGCGACATCGCCCAGGCGCGTCAGGCCGTGATCGCCGTCGCCGCCAAGATCGCCGAAGTCAAGAAAAGTGGTGACCTGGCGGCCACGCGCCAGATGGTCAAGGACGCGCTGTCGTCGGCCACGGTGGCCTATGTGGGCAAGCTGCAGGCCTTTGCCCAGCGCCAGACCGACGTGATCGCCGAAATCGCCAAGGTGCGCGACGAAAAGCGGGCGACCAACAACACACTGACGCGCTTGATGTTGGTGGCCCTGTGCGCCTTGCTGGCTCTCGGCGCCTGGGCGCTGATTCGATCGCTGCGCAGCACGCTGCGCGAGGCGATCGAGGTGGCCGAGGCCATCGAGCAGGGCGACCTGTCGCGTTCCCTGCAGGTTCAGGTGGGCGGCGATGAGGTGGCCCAGATGCTGACCACCCTGGGCCGCATGCGCCAGGGTCTGGTGGACCTCATTTCCGAGGTCCGCTCGCGCGCCGACCACATGCAGCAGACCTCGATCGAGATCGCGAGTGGCAACCAGGATCTGTCACAGCGCACCGAGATGGCCGCAGCAAATCTGCAAGACAGCGCGACCTCGCTCGATGGCCTGACGCAATCCGTGCAATCCAATGCGCAGTCGGCACGCCATGCGTCCGAGCTCGCGGCGCGCGCTTCGGACGTGGCCCGCCGAGGTGGCGAGGCGGTGTCCGAAGTGGTCGCGCGCATGAATGGCATCAACGACGCCTCGCGCAAGATCGCCGACATCATCAGCGTCATCGATGGCATCGCGTTTCAGACCAACATCCTCGCGCTGAACGCTGCGGTGGAAGCAGCACGGGCGGGTGAACAGGGACGGGGCTTTGCGGTGGTGGCGTCCGAGGTGCGTTCGCTCGCCGGGCGCTCGGCCGAGGCTGCCAAGGAAATCAAGACCTTGATCGATGCCAGCGTGCAGCAGGTCGAGGCGGGCAGTGCCATCGTGAGCAACGCGGGTCAGACGATGGACGAGATCGTCGCGGCGGTGCAGCAGGTCACCGGGGTGATCGCCGAAATCTCCGCGGCCACCGGCTCGCAGAGCTCGGGCATCGCCGGTGTCAACCAATCGATCGGCAACCTGGATCGCGTGACCCAGCAGAACACCGCCCTGGTCGAGGAAGCCGCAGCGGCGGCATCGTCGCTCAAGGACGATGCGCAGCAGCTGGCCACGGTGGTCAGCCGCTTCCGACTGCCCTGACGCGGTTGGGGCACCGGGCCGCGCGTCGGCCCGCCGCGCGGCCCGCGTGGCACCGTCAGGCTCCGTTCGGCACGTTCGCCGGCTTGCAGCTACAGTCATCGCTCGTCAACGCTGCCCACCGCCTCAACACGCGATCCCCGCGCGACGTCAACGCTTCTGCCATGCCCCACCAACCTGCATCCGCCGCCCTTGCGCGCTATCGAGTCATCGACCTCACGCAGGTGCGCGCCGGTCCCACCGCCTGCCGGCAGCTTGCCGATTGGGGCGCCGATGTGATCCAGGTGCAGATGCCGGAGCATATGCGCGGTGACGACACCCTGGGCGGCCAGGACGGCTCGGACTATC
>CAYNWR010000455.1:0-2537 GCA_964400915.1 uncultured Burkholderiaceae bacterium | reverse complement strand
GCTGCAGGCGCCGGGCCGTAGACAAACGGACCGGGATCGGTGCAGGCCGGGCTTTCAGCAGGCGGCTTGCTGTCCTTGCCCACGGTCTTGAAGTAGTGACCCGCAACGCGCTCCATCGACTTGCAGAGCTTGAAGTTGTCAACCTTGCCGGCCCAGGCC
This sequence comes from uncultured Burkholderiaceae bacterium, assembly GCA_964400915.1. Classification (GTDB taxonomy): domain Bacteria; phylum Pseudomonadota; class Gammaproteobacteria; order Burkholderiales; family Burkholderiaceae_C; genus CAYNWR01. Next base: position 2,378 of record CAYNWR010000455.1, on the reverse strand, counting down.
GTCTTGGCGGCAGCCTCGGCAGCCTTGGCCTTGGCCGCGTCGTCCAACACCGGCGCCGGAACCTTGGCGAAAACAGGGGATGCGATCAACAAGGCCACCGTGGTGACACTCACGGATACGAGGTTTGACAGTCTGCTCATGGGATCAACCTGTGGTGCTGCGGTGAAACAAATGGCGTGAGCCTTGACCTGAACAAACCGGGCTCAAGCCCGCAGGGGCGCCGAACCTGGCGCGTCGGCGGCTTGTTGCGAAGCCTGACTGCGTTGCGCGGCAATCTTGCCCGCCTTGATGTCATCGTACCAAAGCTGATGGTGCTCCTTGGCCCAGGTTTCGTCAACGTAGCCGGTGCGCATCGCACCGTACGCACCCCGCACACCCAGCGTGCCCATATAGATATGGCCCATGAACAAAGCCATCATCAGGATGGCCGCCACGGCGTGAACCATGTGCGCCAGTTGCATCGTGCCGCGCTCATAGACCAGATTGGGCACCAGCTTGTCCAGCACCAGGCCAGAAACCACCACCACCAGCCCCATGCCAAACACACCCGCCCAGAACAGGACTTTTTCGCCCGCATTGAATCGGTGTGAAGGGATTTCGGTGTTGGAGAACATGCCCCCACCCTTGAGCAACCAACCCAGGTCACCCGACCGCGGGAAATTGTCCTTCACAAAGGTCAGGATGACGATGACCAACGACACCGCGAACAAAGGCCCGGCGAAGTTGTGCGCGTTCTTGAGGGCATAGGCCAGCCAGCCGAAAAGGGTGGAACCCAACACGGGCTGCAACACGTACTTGCCATAGGCCATGACCAGGCCAGACACGGCCAGCACACAAAACGCGATCGCGTTGGTCCAGTGAGCGGCGCGCTCAAATGGCGTGAAGCGCTCAATGCGGCGCCCGGTTTCACTGCCATGAAGTTCCATGGTTCCGCGCCGCCAAAAAAACAAGGCAATTGCCAGCGCCACGATCGCCAGCAGCGACGCACCATAGGGGATGATCCAATGGTTGCGCACCTGCCGCCACGCCTCACCCGCCGTCGTCATCCGAGAGCCCGGGTATTGGACGATGGGTTGGATCAGGTTACCCGCTTCGGGTGCCTGTGAAGGTGGCAGGCTGCTGTACCCAGACAATCCCTGCCCGACCGACCGCCACATGGGCGCGTTGTTGCCGGGCTGAACCTTGGCTCGCTCGGCGTTGGTCTGCTGCGCATACCCCGGATCGGCCGAGGCATCGGGCTTGACCTCGAATATGTTCTGCCCTTGGATTCCCCCGCCCGTAGTGGCGGGAGCGGCTGGCGCAGCGGGTGCCGCCGCAGGCACAACTGGTTCCACCTGAAGGCGGTTCTGCTGCGCATGCGCCAGGCCACAGGCGCCAAGCAAGCCGAGCACGATGGAGCCGCTCGCCAGCGTGACCCGCAGCCAACGACCCAGGCTATTGCATGCGTGCATATTCGTTCTGGCCATTCTGGGTTCTCGCCTTCAGGTGTTGCTCCCAACTGACCTTGTCGCCCGCCTTCCACCCCGGGTCGCCATATCCGGACACCGACGACCCTGAATAGGCCGCGGTGTCGGACTTCACGCCCCCCAGGGTCTGCGGCTTTTCACCGCAGGCGGCAAGACCCAGCAGGGCCCCAGCCACCGCCATCACAGCGGCGATTCGCTGTGGCGCGCTCATGACTTGGTACCCGGTTGCCCGGCCTGCTTGGAGCCATAGGCCGTGCCCCAACCCCAAACCTCGGCGCCCTTGCCACGCTGGAGCACGCGGTTGCGGAAGATGTCCGCGACCACGTCACCATCACCGCCCAGCAGGGCCTTGGTGGAGCACATCTCGGCGCAGATGGGCAGCTTGCCTTCGGCAAGACGGTTGCGCCCGTACTTCTCGTACTCCGCATCACTGCCATTGGCCTCGGGACCACCAGCACAAAAGGTGCACTTGTCCATCTTGCCGCGCACGCCAAAGGTGCCGGCCGACGGGAACTGCGGGGCACCGAAGGGGCAGGCGTAGGAGCAATACCCACAGCCGATGCAGACGTCCTTGTCGTGGAGCACAACACCTTCGTCGGTCTTGTAGAAGCAGTTGACCGGACAGACCGCCATGCACGGCGCGTCCGAGCAATGCATACACGCCACCGAGATGCTTTTTTCGCCGGGAACACCATCGTTGAGCGTGACCACCCGCCGCCGGTTGACCCCCCAGGGAATCTCGTGCTCCGCCTTGCAGGCGGTCACGCAGCCGTTGCATTCGATGCACCGCTCGGCATCGCAGATGAATTTCATTCGGGCCATGTCATGCCTCCTATGCGGCTCGTTCGACCTGGCAGACGGTGGTCTTGGTCTCTTGCATCATCGTGACGATGTCGTAGCCGTAGGTGGTGG
>CAYNWR010000454.1:0-2544 GCA_964400915.1 uncultured Burkholderiaceae bacterium | reverse complement strand
GGGCGCCATGGGCTACAAGTACCAGTTCATCACACTGGCCGGTATTCACAACATGTGGTACCACATGTTTGATCTGAGCCAGGACTACGTGAAGCGCGGCATGTCCGCCTACGTCGAGAAGGTTCAAGAGCCCGAATTTGCAGCCCGCGATCGTGGCTACACCTTCGTCAGCCATCAGCAGGAAGTTGGCACGGGTTACTTTGACGAAGTGACCATGGCCATCCAGGGCGGCGCTTCTTCGTTGACCGCGCTGACTGGCTCAACCGAAGAAGAGCAGTTTCACTGAACCCAGGCTGAGCGCTGGGTGCCCTTCGGCGCCCGGCGTGTTCGTCCTCTGGAAAGGCAGTTCAATGGCTTACAAGATCCTCATTTTGGGTGCGTCCTATGGGTCGCTGCTGGCCAGCAAGTTGCTGATGGCAGGCCATCAGGTCACCTTGGTGTGTCGGCGCGAAACGGCAGACCTGATCAATCGCGAAGGCACGGTTGTGCGCATGCCCATCAAGGGCCGTGAGCAGGCGATCGTCATCCGTTCGAGCGCTTTGCCGGGGCGGCTCAATGCCGTCACACCAGCCGACGCCCAACCCGCTGCCTACGATCTGGCCTGCTTGGCGATGCAGGAGCCCCAGTACAGTGCCGAAGGTGTAAGGGAACTGCTGGGTGCGATTGCAGCCGCGCATATTCCGTGCATGTCGATCATGAACATGCCACCCCTGCCGTATCTGGCACGCATTCCCGGTATTGACGCGAACGAGTTGCGGGCGTGTTATCACGACCCGCAGGTCTGGTCGGGCTTCGAACCCGGCCTGGTCACCTTGTGCAGCCCCGACCCGCAGGCGTTCCGACCACCCGAGGAGGCACCCAATGTGCTGCAGGTGGGGCTGCCCACCAATTTCAAGGTGGCACGGTTCGCCGATGCGCAGCACAACCGGATGCTCGAAGACATCGAACAGGGGATCGCGCAGGCGCGCTGGATGGAAGGTGGCGAGTCCATCGACGTGCCGGTGAAACTGCGTGTTCACGATTCCTTGTTTGTTCCACTGGCCAAATGGGCCATGCTGATGACGGGCAACTACCGTTGCGTCCTGACTGATTCTGTTCGTCCGATCCGCGACGCCGTGCACGCCGATCTGGCGCAATCGCGCGAGGTATACAACTGGGTGACGGGCTTATGTCTGCTGCTGGGCGCCGCCGCCGAGGACATGGTGCCGTTCGACAAGTATGCCGCGGCTGCGCAAGGGCTGCTCAAGCCCTCGTCGGCTGCACGGGCCCTGGCAGGCGGCGGCAAGGACATCGAGCGCATCGATCTGCTGGTGAAGTTGGTGGCCGACCAGAAGGGCCTGCAATCGGACGCGGTCGATGAAACGGTTCGGCGTGTCAACGGTTGGCTGGAGCGCAACCGCAAGGCAACAGCGAGCGCGCAGCGCCCGTCGCCGATGACACCCGTACAATAAGGGCTGTTCAACCTTGCAAGACTTGGGAAAGGCACGACGGGTTATGACACCGCGAACGACGAGTTCAATGACGATTTGAATCCGGTTGGAGGTGTCCGCGCGCCAACCGGCGCCGGTCCCTGTCGAGTCTCAAGCGCGGTTTCCACCGCGCTTTTTTTTGCCCCCAATTCACCATGCCCAAGATCACACTTCCCGATGGTTCCGTCCGAGCATTCGACCAGCCCGTCACGGTTGCCGATGTCGCCGCATCGATCGGCGCCGGTTTGGCAAAAGCTGCCCTGGGTGGCCGCGTCGGCGGGCGTTTGGTCGACAGCACATTCTTGATCGAACAGGATGCGTCACTGGCGATCGTGACAGCCAAGGACGCCGATGGCCTCGAATTGATCCGTCATTCGACGGCCCATCTGTTGGCCTACGCCGTCAAGGAGCTATTTCCCGATGCTCAGGTGACGATTGGCCCTGTGATCGAAAACGGCTTTTTTTACGATTTTTCGTACAGGCGTCCGTTCACGCCGGACGATCTTCAGGCCATCGAAAAGCGCATGGCCGAATTGGCCGCCAAGGACGAGCCAGTGGTTCGCCGCGTGCTGCCGCGGGACGAAGCGGTCGCCTATTTCAAGGGCCTCGGCGAGCACTACAAGACCGAGATCATTGCCAGCATTCCAGCCAACGAGGACGTCTCGCTGTATCGCGAAGGGGGTTTCGAGGATCTGTGCCGGGGCCCCCATGTCCCCAGCACCGGCAAGCTCAAGCATTTCAAGTTGATGAAGGTGGCCGGTGCCTATTGGCGCGGCGATCATCGCAATGAAATGCTGCAACGTATTTATGGCACGGCATGGGCGACCAAGGAGGATCTGCAGAAGTACCTCACGATGCTGGAGGAGGCCGAAAAGCGCGATCACCGCAAGCTGGGGCGCGAACTTGACTTGTTCCACCTGGACGAGCACAGCCCGGGTACGGTGTTCTGGCATCCCAAGGGCTGGGCCTTGTGGCAGGAGGTGGAGCAGTACATGCGCCGCGTGTACCGTGACAACGGATACCTGGAGGTGAAGGGCCCGCAGATCCTGGACAAATCCCTATGGGAGAAGACGGG
>CAYNWR010000453.1:0-2553 GCA_964400915.1 uncultured Burkholderiaceae bacterium | reverse complement strand
CGCCCTTGGCCACTTGCAGGTCGATGTCGCGCAACACATGAAAGCTGTTGCCGTACCACTTGTTGACCTTGTCGAAAACAATGATGGGTTGTTCGGTCGTTGGTGTGCTCATGATGTTCTCAGCGGGCCTTGCCCTTGTTGACTTGTTTCTCCACCCACAGGCTGTAGCGCGACATCGCAAAACAGAAGGCAAAGTAGATCAGCGCGATGAACAGGTAACCCTCGATCTTGTACGGCCGCCAGTCGGCGTCGGAATTGAGGGCCAGCCCCAGGGCGCCCGTGAGTTCGTACAGGCTGACGATGGTGACCAGCGAGGTGTCCTTGAATATCGAGATGAAGTTGTTCATGATGCCGGGCACCACCATCGCCAGCGCCTGCGGCAACACGATCTTGCGCTGCGTCTGCCAATAGCTCAGGCCCAGCGACGCCGCCGCCTCCACCTGACCCTTGGGGATGGCTTGCAGGCCGCCACGAATCACCTCGGCCATGTAGGCGGCCGCAAAAAGCGTGATGCCGACCAGAACGCGGATCAGCACGTCGATCGTGAACCCCTGTGGCATGAACAGGGGGAACATGAAGGACGCCATGAAAAGCACCGAAATGAGCGGCACACCGCGCACGAGTTCGACGTAGATGGTGCAGAAGCTGCGAATCGCCGGCAGGCTGGAGCGACGGCCCAGGGCCACCACCAGCGCGATCGGAAACGCGAAGGCGATCGACAGCGTGGCCAGCAGCAGGGTCAGCGGCAAGCCACCCCAGCGATCGGTCTCGACCTTGGTCATGCCTAGGGCCTGTCCATGCATGAGCAGGAAGAACGCCGCCAGAACCGCAAGCCAGAGGATGGCCAGCCAGGGCTTCCAGAACGTGCGAATGCAACTGGCCACCAGCAAACCCATCAGGAGCAGTGTGGCCACGAGCGGCCGCCATTGCTCCTCGAACGGATAACGGCCAAAAATGATCAGTCGGTACTTCTCGGCGACGACGCCCCAGCAGGCACCGCCGGCGTCCCGCGCGGCGTTGCAGGCGTCGTGGTTGGCCACAAACACGGCCTTGACCATCATCCACTGCAGCAACTGCGGCAGATAGGCAATGAACAGGCCCAGGACAATCAAGGTGGTGGCGCCGGTGCGCCAGTCGCCAAACAGGTTCTTGCGGACCCAGGCCACCAGGCCATCGGTGCGAACCGGTGCCGGACGTGCCGCGATGGGCTGGAAGATGCGGGCATTGGTCATGGTTCAACGCTCCTTGATGGCCGCACGGGCGTTGTACCAGTTCATCAGCAGCGAGGTCGTCAGCGAGGTGGTCAGGTACACCAACATCACGATCGCAATACATTCGACGGCGCGTCCGGTCTGGTTGATGGCGGTGTTGGCGATCGAGACCACGTCCGGATAGCCGATGGCCACGGCCAGCGACGAGTTCTTGGTGAGGTTCAGAAACTGATTTGTCATCGGCGGAATGATCACCCGCAGGGCCTGGGGCAATTGCACGAGGCGCATCGATTGGCCTCGTGTCAGGCCCAAGGCGGCAGCCGCTTCGAACTGGCCGAGCGAGACCGACTGGATGCCGGCGCGAACCACCTCGGCGACAAAGGCCGAGGTGTAGATGGTGAGTCCCAGCAGCACCGCCATGAATTCAGGCGTCAGGGCCCCCCCTTTTTCAACAGCGAACTCACCCATCACGGGCACGTCCATCTGCGACGGTGCGCCTCCGGCGAGCCATCCGAGGCCGGTGCCGAGCAGAACCAGGATCAGCGGAACCAGGAACATGCTCCCGAGTTGGCCCGTCTTGTCGAAATTCGCGATCTGCTTGCGACGCCAGGCCCAGGCCGCGGCCAACCCGAGGATCACACCGAGTCCGGCAAACAGATATCCGTTGGCCCAGATCGGCGCCGGAAACGCGAGACCGCCTTTGCTCAGATACACCGAACCGAACTGCCACGGCTCGTTGGCCGCGGGCAGCACCTCGGTGAACAGCAAATACCACATCAGCAACTGCAGCAGGATGGGAATGTTGCGAAAGAATTCGACATACGACAGGCACAGGCCCCGCACCAGCGCGTTGCGCGAGAAGCGCCCCACGCCAATGAGTGTGCCCAGGATGGTCGTGAGCACGATGCCGATGATCGCCACGCGCAGCGTGTTGACGACACCGGCCAGGTAGGCACGCCAGTAGGGGTTGGCAGAGTCGTAGGGCAACAAGCCTTCACCGATGTCGAAGCCGGCGGGCTGGGCGAGAAAGTCGAAGCCGCTCTGAATGCCGCGCACCTTCATGTTCACGGCGGTGTTGTGCGCCAGGAACCAGGCGGCCAGCGCAATCGCCAGCACGGCCAGGATCTGGTAGACGACACCACGGAACGCCTGGCTGCGCCAGGACCAGGCCTTTTTCTTGGGGGGAGGGCGTGTGGCCATGTTCACCGTTCGCGATGGGATGAAAAAAGGGCCATTTCGAAATGGATATCGAAATGGCCCGCGCCTAGGGGCAGGGTCTGCCGCTTGTCAGCCGATCAGCGCACCGGTGGGTGCCAGCATCTCGGGCATGCCCGGGCCGCCC
>CAYNWR010000452.1:0-2561 GCA_964400915.1 uncultured Burkholderiaceae bacterium | reverse complement strand
CATGGAGACGTCGCGTTGTGACCGCGAGGAACGGCACGACAATTGCCAAGTAAAAGGCCAACTCTAGTATGCCGTGACTGCTGTGTCGACCAAGTTTGGTGCCAAGTGCGCTGTCCAGAAATGCAACTACAAAGACGCACAAGAGCATGAGGAGAAGAAAGTACCAGTATTCGCTGCGCTGCGAGCGGCCGGAGAACGTGGCGTATTTTGTGAATGGCATGAGCATCCAGTTGATCATTCGCTTTCCCTTTGATGCATCGAAACACGGATATTGAGCTACTCCACTCTATGCCAAGCAAAGGGTGGAGCTCCACGGGGAGCATGAATCCTCTTTCCGGCCAGTTCCTGGCCGGAGATGGCCGGAAAGTGTGCCGATGCCCAGTTCACGCATAAACACTCCCGCAATTGCGACGGTGACGAGCCAGCGAGGTCAACCTCGCATAGACAGAGGCGATCTGTATTCGGTGTCGCCACGCACCGATTCGTCGACCTGTATTCGTTCCACGGTTGATAGGTTTTGTTCGATGCTTGCCCAAACCTTGTCTGCGGAATCAAGCAACCGCTCCTGCTCAAGCGCAACGAGCATCGAATAGGTACTGAGAAGGTGAGCGTCGAGGTTATGCAGCCGCACCTGATCGAGCCCGGGACGATCATCCATAAGCATCAGTGCTGGCTCACCTTTATGGCCAGCTTCATCACGGTTGTTGAAGAAGTCGTGGGCCGCGAGTTCACCAGTGTTTCGGCGGTGGTTGCGCTTGGAAGGCGCGTACTCGCCCGACTCGCGCTTCTTCCTGGCCATCTCGCCGATCAAGGTCTGCACGCACGATACCCTGCCGGATTCGGACTGCTGGGCAATCCAGGCGCGCAATCGCAACTTGTCCTGGCCGAGTGGCGCCTCGTTCTCCCAGGCGTACTTTTCAACAGCCTCGAATTCCACTTCGTCTGGGATGTAGACATGGCGGCCGAAGCACAACAGCAAGTCCAGACGGTCTGCCAGCGCCAGCTTGATCAGCGGCCCGGCATCCATGATCACAAGATCGCAGCTGCGCATGACCACTAGCTCCGCAAGAACTTCTGAGCCTGCGCGTTTGCCGAGCGAGCATCCATGTGAGGCAGATGCAGTCCCGCTCGCAGTGCTTGAGTCATCAAATCTTCAAGGCACGTCAGACCGAGCGCGTCCATCGCGTCTGAGGCCGAAATGTTGAAGGAAGCATATCGCCTGAGCGCTGGATGTGCACCTCCTTCATCCTCAGACTGTCTGGCCAACTTGCGGACATGGTCTCGGAACAACTGGCTCAAGCTTGTGCCAGTGGTCGCTGCATGGATCTTCGCCAAGCGATGCGTTTCTTCGTCGAGGTGGATGGTTATGTTGGGCATGTTTCACATGAACATGTGATTGCGATTCACATAATCATGCATTCTACGATTTTGTCAAGCGCGCTGCAGGAGTTGTGACGGGTCGGCCGCGATGTCCAAGGCCCAGTTGGATCTCCAATTCAGGAGGGTTCTGTCGCAGATCATGCTGGTGTGCGTTCGCTGGTACGCCGCTTACCCCGGTGCGCCCAGTTCACGCATAAACACTCCCGCAATTGCAACGGCGGCGAGCCGTTGGCTTGATTCTTGGACGCCCGGCGCCCGTCACGTTGCGCGTTGGCTCGCGGCTTTCCCCGTGGCGGGCGCCGTCTCCCATGGCGCCCGGGCCTTGAGGGTGCGGCGCAGGCGATCCGACGGCGCCGGGGGCTTGTCCACCAGGGCCTGGAAAGCGGCAAAGCTCTTGGTGTCCAGCGCAAAGTAGGCCTGATCGAGCAGCACATCCTCGGCTTGCCTGCAGGCGGCCTCGAGCATGAAGTCCGATCGGCTGCAGCCCAGGCGCTCTGCGGCTTGGTCGATCAAGTCGCGCTGCCGCGCCTTCGCGCGGATGCTGATCGTGACAGACTCACCAGACGCCATGGCGGCATTTCTCAGTTGAATGGGTCGGGAGGAAGTGAAGCTCTCGGCCCCGTCATGAACGTATAGTCTTTTGTCCAGGTCGTGCTCACCTTCGTGAGACCGTCGGCTTGAAGCGTCTCCAAGGTGCCGGCGGCGCGCACACGATACGCGGTGCTGTATTTGAGCGTCTCATCGCCCAGGAAGCCCCAGGCGGACTTGAAGTTGATTCCCGATTGCACGATCGGGCGGATGAGCTTGATCGCGCGGCCGCTGGCCACTTCGGTCAACTCAATCGACTGCACGTCCAGGCGATCAAGGGAGTGCGTGATGAACAGCAGGTTGGCGCCCAGGTCACCCATGCGAGCTTCCTCGCGGTCGGGCGTGGGATTGGGTGTTTCGCCACCGGCCGATACGAACACATTTGTAAGCCCATCACAAGGATAGGTCAGCACTTGGCCGCGCAGGTAGTCGGTGTTGTGGGTCGAGCCCAGGTTGGCCACGATCAGTAGCCGACCTGCTTCCGTCGCGCCGGAGAACCCGACCTCGCGGGTAGAGCCCAGCAGCGCTTCCGAGTGATAGACCAGCGACATCAAATACCGCACACCCGAGGTGTACGCCGAGCTTTCAAAATC
>CAYNWR010000451.1:0-2564 GCA_964400915.1 uncultured Burkholderiaceae bacterium | reverse complement strand
CCAGCCAGGAGCCGCGGTAAGGAATGATCCGTGCCGAGAACAGCAGCTTGCCCGAACTGTGGGTCTTGCCCTTGTCGTGCTCGAAGAACACGCCGGGCGAACGGTGCAACTGCGACACGATCACGCGCTCGGTGCCGTTGATGATGAAGGAGCCCTTTTCGGTCATCAGGGGCACCTCGCCCATGTAGACCTCCTGCTCCTTGACCTCCTTGACAACTTTCGACTGCGACGTCGACGACTCGCGGTCATAGATGATGAGCTGAACCCTGGCGCGCACGGCAGACGCGTAGGTCAAGCCCCGGGTCTGGCACTCACGGACGTCAAACGCAGGTTTGGCGAGGTTGTACTCGGTGTACTTCATCTCGACAAAACCGTTGTGCGAGACGATCGGGAATGCAGCGTTGAATGCGGCCTGCAGACCTTCGTCCGTGCGCCGCATCGGGGGCACGTCGGCCTGAAGGAACGCGGTATAGGCATCCTTTTGCATCTGCAACAGGTAGGGCACCTTCAACACGCTGTCGCGGTTGCCAAAGTTTTTACGGATACGTTTGCGTTCGGTGAACGAGTAGGGCATGAGAACTCCTGGCCTTGAGTTTCGGACGGCTGTGGAACCGGAATGGATGTACCGGCATACCCTGGTGGCTGGCCTCTACCAGCCCATGGCAGACGGTGATGCGTTGCACATCACCCGAACCAGGCGGTCTTCTGCAGTCGGCGCCAGAAGACACTCGCAAGCCGTTCCTGAAACGCTTGCGGGTGCGCTCTGGCGAGCGCATCCGATCGATGGTGCTGGCCCGCTATGGAGCCCGCCCACCGACCGCTGATAGCAATTACTTGAGCTCCACCTTCGCGCCGGCGTCTTCGAGCTTCTTCTTCGCGGCTTCGGCGTCAGCCTTGGACAGACCTTCCTTGACCGCCTTGGGTGCGCCGTCGACCAGGTCCTTGGCCTCCTTGAGGCCCAGGCCCGTGATTTCGCGCACAGCCTTGATCACGGAAACCTTGTTCGCGCCTGCTTCGAGGAGCATCACATTGAACTCGGTCTTCTCTTCGGCGGCAGGCGCTGCGGCGCCACCACCACCGGCAGCGGGCGCGGCCATGGCCGCGGCGCTCACGCCGAACTTCTCTTCAATGGCCTTGACCAGGTCATTGAGTTCCATGACGGTCATGCTGTCCAGCGCCGTCAGAAATGCGTCTTTATCGAATGCCATGATGATCTTTCCTGTATCTGATGATGGTTGAATGCTTTTCGTTTGGCCTCAGGCTGCAACAGCCTCGCCCTTCTTGGTCGCCAGAGCGCCCAGCACGACGGCCGTGCGCGAAATCGGCGATTTGAGCAATCCGCACAACTGAGCAAGCAACACCTCCTTGGGAGGAATGCTGGCCAGTTGCTTGACGCCGTTGGCGTCCAGCGATTTGCCCGCAAAAGCGCCGCCACGAATGACCAGCTTGTCATTGGTCTTGGCGAAATCCGCCACCACTTTCGCGGCGGCGACTGCGTCTTCGGAAAAACCGTAGATCAGCGGGCCGGTCATCTGGGTCGCGACAACCTCGAACGCACTTCCGGCGACAGCACGGCGCGCCAAGGTGTTCTTGAGAACACTCAGCGAGACACCCTTGCCGCGCGCTTCACTGCGCAAACGGGTCATGTCGGCGACCTTGATGCCGCGGTATTCCGCAATCACCAGGGTTTGAGCTTTGGCGGCGAGCCCGGTCACTTCTTCAATGACCGCTTGTTTCTCACTGCGATTCAGACTCAAGGTCGACTCCTTTTCACATTTGCGGGACACCCGTTTGGGATGTTCCCGCTGCCTTTGCTTGCAGCGACCAGACCCAGCGCGAAATTCTTCAACCTCATCGCTGGCGGGACGCCATCTGCGTTGGACAGCCACCGCATGAAGCGGGGCCCATTAAGCACCTGCAGGCACTCCAACGGTCTTTGATGACCTGAAGCGAACAGCGGCTTGCGCACGCCATGCCTTCAGCCCACCATTCCCGACGCTTCGGGCCCAGGGGCTCGCGACGTCGGAATTCTTTCGATCAAGCGGCCAGCGTCTGGGGGTCGATGCGAACCCCCACACCCATGGTCGACGAGATCGCCATCTTTCTCAAATAGACACCCTTGCTCGAAGCAGGCTTGGCCTTGGTCAGGGCATCAACCAGCGCGGCCAGGTTTCCCTGGAGCTTGTCCGAATCGAACGAGCGGCGCCCGATCGTCGCGTGAATGATGCCTGCCTTGTCAACGCGGAACTGCACCTGACCAGCCTTTGCGTTCTTCACGGCCGTGGCCACGTCCGGTGTCACCGTACCCACCTTGGGGTTGGGCATCAGTCCCCGCGGACCGAGGATCTGGCCCAGGGTACCGACCACACGCATGGCGTCCGGCGCCGCGATCACCACATCAAAGGGCATGTCACCCGCCTTGACGCGTGCCGCCAAATCGTCCATGCCGACGACGTCGGCCCCAGCCGCCTTGGCCTCTTCGGCCTTGGCGCCCTGCGCAAACACAGCAACGCGCTTGGTCTTGCCGGTGCCGTTGGGCATCACGACCGCGCCGCGCACGACCT
>CAYNWR010000450.1:0-2566 GCA_964400915.1 uncultured Burkholderiaceae bacterium | reverse complement strand
GATGGTGGCTTGCGGAATGCCCGTGAGTTCGGACAGCTGACTTTGGCTCAACTCCTGGAGTTCGCGCAGGATGCGGACAGACTCTCCTACCGACACCTCAACTCGTTTTTTCGCAGGACGAAACTCTTTCATTTCACGGTCTCCTGTAATCGTGGGCGGTGACATGTACAACATGAATCTGCAACACGTTTGCGACAACTCGGTAAATCACTCGCCACTGAAGCCCGAGCCGCGACGAACGATGGCCTTTCCACTCACCGGACAGAGCTTCGTCGTGAAACCCTTTGATGGCTCGCAAACCTTGCGGCCCGGATAGCCCGGCAATGTCTTTCCATTTCTCGTAGCGTTTCAATACCTCAATAGGCACGGACCCAGAAAGCTGTTTATCAACGCGACGGTGCTCTTCGATTAGCCACATGCCACATTATGTATATACTATCTATGGTATGTCAAGCGAGGCGCCCGCAGGACCGGGGCGGCGGGGTGCGCTTCTTTGGTTACTTTCGTGTCGCGCTGAATAGTCGCCTCCCCTGTCGGGGGAGGATGGGCGGGGGAGCGTGACCGGGCCGAAGGCGCTGGCTTGCCAGCGCCCGCCGGGGCGAGTCCCGGCAAGGGTGGTGATGCGGGGCGGGTGGGAAGGGTGGTGGTGGATGTCCTTCGACAGGCTTGTATGGTTACGCTTGGCTCTTTTACTTCGAGAAAGGAAGGCGAAGAGCCGGGGTGGAGGGACATCGACAGGCATTGGCAGCACACCCGCTGACCGACCGACTGAGACATTCCCCACCCCTCTTCCCGGCGTCGATGAGGAATCCAGCGCGAAGTTCAGCGCCGATGTATGCAAGCTCACGCCACGAAGGGGGCTACCCCGGCAGTCGCTATTGTGAACCATGACTGAACTGAACTCTCCGTTGTTTATCGGTGCGGATGTTGCCCAAGACGCCATCGTCGTTGCACACCATGGGCAAAACACGTCGTGCTCGATCGCGAACACGCCCACGGCCCTCAAGGCGTGGCTCAAGACCCTGCCGTCCGGCGCACGGATCGGACTGGAATCGACGGGTCGGTATCACGAGCCCTTGGCCCTGCTGGCCCATCGCGCCGGTTTCATCGTTTATGTACTCAACCCCAAGGATGTGCGCCACTACGCCCAAGCGGTGGGTAAGCGCGCGAAGACCGATCACGTCGACGCCCTGGTGCTGGCCCGCTTCATCGCCCATGAACTGACGGGCTTGCATCCGTGGCAGCCTCCGACGCGGAGAGAACGGCAGATCGACAGCCTGCTCAAGCGCAGGGCGGCCGTGATCAAGGCACAAGGAATGTTGCGTCAGACACTGGCCCAACTGACTTCCTTGAAGACCGACTCTCAGGCCGCGCTGGCCTCGCTCGCCAAGCTGATCGCGACGATCGACCGCAAGCTCGAACAGGCCGTGGCGGCGGATGCCGTCATGCAGGCCAAGGCCGAGTGCGTGCAGTCGGTGCCGGGTATTGGCTTGCTGACGGGCACCGCGCTGGTGAATCTGTTTGGCCGCTTGCCCACCGCGCGCGCCGATGCCTTGGTGGCCTTTACCGGACTCGATCCACGACCCTGCGATTCGGGCAAGAAGCGCGGCACGCGTCGCTTGTCCAAGCGCGGGCCCAGCGAACTGCGGCGTCTGCTCTTCAACGCCGCCATGGCCGCCGCCAAAACCCGTGTCTGGAAACCGTTCTACGACCGCGAACGCGCCAAGGGCTTGCCCACGACCGCTGCTCTGGTCTGCCTTGCCCGCCGTTTGTTGCGCGTCGCTTTCGCCCTCTATCGCAAGAACGTTCATTTCAATCCAGACGCCATCAATTGTGCTTGACGAAAACCATAGAATCTCAGGACGAACGGTTGGTGGATGTCCTTCGACAGGCTCAGGACGAACGGTTGGATCGCTCAGGGCGAACGGTTGGATGGGTCAGGACGAACGGGGAGGATCGCTCAGGGCGGCGGGATGAAAAATACAAACCCTGGACCCCGGCTCGGGCGTAGCCTGGCCTGTCCTGAGCGCGTCGAAGGGCCGGGGTGGCTAGGTTTGGGAGGCCACCACCGACAACGGCAGCCACCGTCCCGATTTGTCAACATGGTGGCGTCATCTGGAGTCGGTTCAAATAGATTGCTTCGGCTGATGCTGCCGGAGTGCCATGACCGTAGCCGCTCATTCCCAATGCCCTGCAAAATCAAACGACAGCTGCCGCTGGTGCCGGACGGCGAGGAGATAAATCGCTCCGCCAATCACGGCGTAGAGCATCAGATAATCTTCGAGAATGTATTCGCGCAAGGCGTCTGCATCCGGAGTCAGTGCCGAAAGTTTTTTGCGAAGCCGCTCCAGCGCATTGGTGGTCTCGACCGAGCGCGGCTGTCGAGTCAAAAATGGCCGCCCCATTTCCGGGAAGCGCTCCAGGTTGGGAATCACCGTTTCGACCAGTTCATTCAGCAATCTATCGAAGGCCTGCGGTGCACCTGCGTCGGTGAGGAAACGTTCGATGTCTTCGAGGTTGCGCTCAAAGTTCGCAGTGAGTTTGACGACGGGTTTTTTCGTCACGG
>CAYNWR010000449.1:0-2574 GCA_964400915.1 uncultured Burkholderiaceae bacterium | reverse complement strand
ATGTCCATCCCGGTCCCATCGCCCTCGATGTAGGGAATGACCGGCTGATCGGGCACATTCAGGCTCTTGTCGGCGTTGACCGTGATCTTCTGGCCACTGGCGGGCACCTTGACGTGCTGATACATGGCGAGTTCTCCGTTGGAATTTTGGGAGTTGGGCGGTGGGCGTCTGCCGTGACGCGAAGGACCGACGATTTTATCGGCAATCGATCGACCCAACAGGCCCTTGGATAAGTAATACAGTGCGGACCTTTGATGAGGAACCAAACATGATCCGCACCTCGATTCCCGGCCTTGTCCTGGCGGCCCTGATTGCTGCAACGATGGGACATGCCGCCAGCGCCAGTGCTGCGCTGCCCGCTTCGATGACGCTGGCCACCGCCACGGCCGCAGGCACCGGCCCCGACGGTGTGCGCGCCCAGGCACAGCCCAAGAAGGCAGGCAAGAAGGCCAAGACAGCCAAGAAGAAGGCGCCCAAGAAAGCCGTGCGCAAGACGGCGTGAGCGAGCGCGTGTTGGCTGCCCTTCCCTTCCCCCGAGCGGTCCTCGTCTCGGCCGCCGCCGTGCACGATCGCTGGCGCTTGCTGCGGACCCTGGCGGCCGGGTCGTTGGTGGCTTGGGCAGTGGTCAGCCTGCCGGCCCTGGCGCAGGAATCCCCGCAGATGAACCTGGCGCGGGCGGCTTTGACCGCAGGCATGCATCGCATCGATGCACAACTGGCCCAGACGCCCGAGCAGCGCGCCATCGGGCTGATGTACCGCCGCGACATGCCGCAGCACGAGGGCATGCTGTTCATCTTTGAGCAGCCCGCCGTTCAATGTTTCTGGATGAAGAACACCCTGCTGCCGCTCACCGCTGCATTTGTCGCCGACGATGGCCGGATCGTCAACCTTGCCGACATGAAGCCGCAGACGACCGATTCCCACTGCTCCAAGGAGCCTGTGCGCTACGTGCTCGAGATGCACCAGGGTTGGTTTGACAAACGCGCGATCAAGCCTGGCTTCAAGCTGGTGGGCGGTCCGTTTCGCCCCTGATCACCCGATCGATTCACCAGCCGCCGACAGACCGTCGTCCACGCGCTGGACGGCCCGTGGACGGGCCCGGTGCGACCCTGGACTCCCATGAGCATCGCTGATCTGCCCGCCGTGTCACGGCACCGAGTGGTGGCGCTGATCTTTGTCAGCACCTTCGTCAACCTGGCGGGCTTCTTCATGCTGCTGCCACTGCTGGTTGTTCGATTGAGCGAACGCGGACTGCAGCCGGCGGTGGTGGGCCTGTTCAGCGCCACCATGTGGCTGGGCATCTTCGTGGCCACGCCATTTGCAGCGCGCTTTGTGGCGCACGTCGGACGTCGGCGTGCCTTCGTTGTCACGGCCGCCCTGCCCCTCCTGGCTGCCTGGGGCTTTGTCTTCACGGAATCGCTGGTGGCGTGGTTTGGGCTGATCCTGGTGGACGGCATGGCGTCCGGCATTCGCTGGGTGCTGTCGGAAGCCACCGTTGCCGAAGCCGCGCCGGCCCCGCGCCGCGGATTGATCGTGGGCCTGTTCGAGACCATGGTGGGTGCCACCTTTGTCGTGGGGCCCACGTTGCTGCAGTTCACGGGCACCCAGGGCAGCCTGGCGTTTGTTGCAGCGGCCGTTCTGTGCACGCTCGGCTTTGCACTCACCCTGCTGCTGCCCCAGCTGCCGGCGTCCGAACACGCCGCGCAGACGACCACCAACAGCCTGCGAGGCCTATTGAGCGCCGCGCGCAACTGCACGGCTGCCATGGCTGCAGGATGTGTCGGCGGATTTTTCGAATCTGGAACGGCAGGCTTGTTGCCGCTCATGGGGCTGTCCATGGGATGGCTGGCTGCCACGGCGGCATTGCTGGTTGCCGCCAGCGGCCTGGGCAGCGCGCTGGCCATGACACCGGCGGGATGGCTGGCCGACCGCATAGGCGCCGCGCAGGTGCAACGGGCCTGCGCGTGGATGACGTTGATGGGTTGCCTGGCCTTGCCGGCTGCGGGCCACTGGCCGCCTCTGGCCTGGGCGATCGCGTTCATCTGGGGGGGCGCCGGTGGGGCGCTCTACACCCTCGCGATGATCGACATCGGACATCGGCTCAAGGGTGTCGATCTGATCCAGACCACGGGGGTGCTGGTGATGTCCTACACACTGGGGGGCATGCTGGCTCCGCCCACTGGCGGGTTGGCCATGCAACTGGCTGCGCAATGGGGCTTGCCGATCTGGATGTCGCTGGTGGCTGGCCTGGGCCTTTGGGCACTGCGGCGCGAGCCCCAGTCCGAAACACCGTGATCCAGCGACGAACATCAAAAACAATAGCAATCTGTTGTTATTGGACGCTCGCTGACGGCAGATTTGACCTGTAAAAGGGCCAAGCAACCAACAAAAAGGGCCGTCAAGCGGCCCTGTGGTGCGGTGGGTCGTGTCCGACCCGTTGCAGCGGGGAATCAGCCGAAGTTCTTGGCCGCGAAATCCCAGTTGACCAGGTTGCCCAGGAAGGTTTCGACAAACTTCTGGCGCAGGTTGCGGTAGTCGATGTAGTAGGCGTGTTCCCACACATCCACGGTCAGC
>CAYNWR010000448.1:0-2588 GCA_964400915.1 uncultured Burkholderiaceae bacterium | reverse complement strand
CACCAGGCGGTGCACGCCGGTTTCGGTGCGCAGCAGGCCGAAGGCGTAGTCGCCCTCGATCTTGATGGTGGCGCCTTTGATGCCCGCGGTGTCGCCGGCCGATTCGTCTTCCACCGTGGTCTTGAAGCCCTTGCGCTCGGCGTACTTGAGGTACTGGCGCAGCAGCATCGAGGCCCAGTCGCAGGCCTCGGTGCCGCCGGCGCCGGCCTGAATGTCCAGAAAGCAGTTCAGCGGGTCGGCCGGGTTGTTGAACATGCGCCGGAACTCCAGCTGCTCGACGATCGCCGTCAGCTTGGAGGTCTCGGCCTCGATGTCTGCCAGGCTGGAGGTGTCGGCCTCGTCGCGCGAGAGCTCGAACAACTCCAGGTTGTCGGCCAGATCGCGTTCCAGGTTCTGCAGGACGGCCACGACACCGTCGAGGGCCTTTTTCTCCTTGGACAGCTCCTGCGCCTTCTTGGGGTCGTTCCAGACCGCCGGGTCTTCGAGGGATGCGTTGACGGTCCTCAGCCGTTCTGCCTTGGCATCGTAGTCAAAGATACCTCCGCAGATCCTGGGTGCGGGCGCTCAGGTTGGTGAGGGTGTTGCCAATCTGATTGATGTGTTCGGCGTCCATGGCGATGTGCTCGTTCTTGCGGGGGAAACCGCTGATTTTCGCACGCGCCGCCAGCAGGTCCGAAAGGCCGTGTCAGGCCAGGAATTCGTTCAGCAAGGCGGCCAGACGTTCGGGTTGGTCATGATGCAGCATGTGCCCCGCGTCCTCGATGACCACCCGCCGCAGGTCGGGCACAGCCTTCAGCCGCTCGTGGAACTCGGCCAGTGTGAACTTGCCCTGCCACCACAGGTCCAGGCTGTTGTCTTCAGCTTCGACCATCAACACGGGCGCGGTGATGCGGCGGTACAGCTCCAGCACCTCCTCCACGCGCATCAGATGGGCGTTGGTGACCTTGTGCGCCTCGTCACCCAGGATGGCCCAGCGCCCATCGGCATCAGGTGCCGCCCACTGACGGGCCAGCCAGTCGGCCTTGGCCCGGCCGGTGTCATCGCGCGCCAGGCGCGGGTTGGTCTTGGACAGGCGCCGTGCCACGCCATCCACCGTCTCGTAGGGGCGCATGGCCATCTCGCCGCGATGCAGGGCCTTGAGCTCGTCCATCCATTGGCCCAGGCGCTTGACGGCTTGGGCCGGGTGCGAGGCCGGGACACCAAACCCTTCCAGGTTGATGAGGCGGCGCACGCGCTCGGGCCGGATGCCTGCGTAGTGCATCACCACGTTGCCGCCCAGGCTGTGGCCCAGCAGATCGACGGCAGCCTTGGGTGAGTAGTGGTCGATCAGGAAATCCAGGTCGGCCAGGTAGTCGGCAAACCAGTAGTTGTCGGTGCGGCCTGGCGCACGCGGCCCGGTCGGTGCCGGTGCATCGACGGCCGGGTGGCGCCACTCGGTCTGGCCGTAGCCGCGCCAGTCAGGAGCCACGATGTGGCGCTGCGTCTGCATCGCGTCCACGACAAACTGAAATGAGGCGGCGACATCCATCCAGCCGTGCACCAGCACCAGGGGGGCCACCCCCACCTGCGGCTGGCCCCACACGCGCACGTGGTAGGTCTGGTTGCGGATCGGGACAAACTCGCTGCGGGACGCATTCTTGACTTGATACATTCAGCCGATCATACGGAGCGGCCATGAACGCGCGCAACAAGCACCCCGACGCCTACCGCAGCCTGCTCAACGGCCTGCACTGGAAGGTGCCGCAGCACTTCAACATCGCCCAGGTGTGCGCCACGCGCTGGGCGCAAGCGCCGGAAACTTCAAAAAATGTAGCAATCATCGAAGATGCAACGCCCGCTGCGCCGCGTTTTTATTCATATTCCGACTTGCAGGCCGCCGCGGATGCCCTGAGCCTGGCCCTGGCGCGCGTGGGCATTGGCCGCGGCGACTGCGTGGGCATCGTGCTGCCGCAACGATTCGAGACCGCCGTGGCCTACATCGCGGTGCTGCAGATGGGCGCGGTGGCCATGCCCTTGTCAATGCTGTTCGGGAGTGACGCGCTGGCCTTCCGTTTGCAGGACGGCCAGGCCAAGGCCCTGATCTGCGACGAGCTGGCGCTGCCGGCCGTGGCGTCCGTGCGCCGCGATTGCCCGCAACTGCGGCACGTGATGTCCATGCCGATGGCTTTGGCGCAGGCCGGCGATGCGGCGGCGGGCCGTGGTGCGTCCGTGCGTGCCCCAACGGTGCCAACCCGCGTCAACACCCGCGCCGACGACCCCGCCGTGCTCATCTACACCAGCGGCACCACAGGCAACCCCAAGGGCGCGCTCATTCCGCATCGCGCCTTGATCGGCAACCTCAGCGGATTTGTCTGCAGCCAGAACTGGTTTGGCTTTGATCCCTTCGACGCAGCTCAGCCCAGCACGGCCGTGTTTTGGTCACCTGCAGACTGGGCGTGGACGGGTGGCCTGATGGATGCCCTGTTGCCCACGCTGTACTTCGGGCGGCCCATCGTGGCCAGCCGCCAGCGCTTTTCGGCGGAACTGGCCTTTGGCATCTTCGAGCGGCACCGCATCTCCGAGAACGAGTGGAACGAGGCGTCCCAGTA
>CAYNWR010000447.1:0-2589 GCA_964400915.1 uncultured Burkholderiaceae bacterium | reverse complement strand
CCTGGCCCCGCCGCAGATCATGAGCCTGGCGCACCTGGCGCGCGACACCAGCGTCGCCGATGCGCTGGCCGACGCGGCGTCCCGCCCGCCGCCGCTGATCGAGCCCGAACCCTTCGAACACGACGGCACCCGCGTGCTCACCTACCCGGGCGACGAGCGCCATTCGGTGCGCGAGCGGCGCATGCCGGGCCCCACGCGCCTGCTGTACCGCGGCGGACGCTTTTATCCGCAGGACGGTTTCGACGCGCTGTGGCGCTGAAGCCGGCGCCAGTCCGCAAGCCAGGCGCCATTTCCCGGGTTATATAAAAACAATAGCAAACAGTTGTTGACGGGCGCTCGCTACAGCCCAGGAATCATCAAAATCTCTACTTGACGAGCGCCAACAGGCGCTTGAACTGCGGATGCCGCGCATCGCGCAGCCACTCGAACACCACCATCTCGGTGCTGACCAGTTCGCACCCGGCGCCGGCCAGCCGGTCAAACGCCGCATCGCGGTTGCGCACCGTGCGCGAGCTGCAGGCATCGGTCACAACCCAGACTTCGAACTCCTCTTCGAGCAGATCGAGCGCGGTCTGCATCAGGCAGACATGGGCTTCACAGCCGGCAATCACGATCTGGTCGCGCTCGTCACCGGCATCGGCCACTGGGGCTTCGGGCACGCGGCGCTGTTGCAGGTGACGGGGCAGGCTGCGGGCATTGCCCGCTGGCGCGCGGGCCGGGGCCGGCATCCGCGCAGGCGGCCGTCCGGCCGTGCGCAGCACGTCGCCCAGACCATCTGCACAGGCCGAGAACGCCATCTTGGCAAAGGTGTGGTGGCACAGCGCCGTCAAGGCCGGCAGCGCCGGGCCGAGGCCCTCGGGGTTTTCCTCGGTGGCCAGCGCCGGCACCGCCAGCGCCTGCGCGGCCTGCGCCAGGCGCATCGCGTTGGCCAGCACCAGGTCGCCCTCGAAGATCGCGGGCATCAGGCGCGCCTGGTAATCCACCAGCACCAGCTGCGAACGTTCAACCGACAGCAGCATGTTCAGCACCCCATTTCCATTGCAGCCCGCGCACCGCTGAGCCCATCAGTTCGGCCAGCTGAACCACGTTGCTGGCATGTTGCACGCTGTCGGAACTCCAGACCTGCCCCACCCCCGCCGAGCGCAACAGCGCCGGTGCATCCGGCGTCAGCATGGCGTGTGTGACCGCCACGTCCACCGATCGCGCACCGGCCGCCAGCAGCAAACGCGCGGCCTCGGCCATGGTGTGCCCCGTCGAAGCCATGTCGTCCATCAGCACCACCGGGCGGTCTTGCAGGGCCGAGGGCCCCAGGGTTGCTGGCAAGGCCACCTGCACGTCGCGGTCCCCTCGCCGCACCTTGCGGCACACGGCATGGGCCAGACCTTGTTGGCGCGCCGCGCGGCCCACCCACTGCGCCGATTCCTCATCCGGCCCCACCAGCAGGGCCCCCGGCCGCTCGCGCGCCACGTGGGCGCCCAATGCGGGCGCAGCGCTCAGGGCGATCGCCGGGATGCGCGGAATGGCTTCCGACAGTTGTGTGATGCGGTGCAGATGGGGATCGACCGTCACGACGGCATCGAACAGATCGGCCAGAAACGCGCCCACGATGCGCTGGCTCACGGCCTCGCCGGGGTTGAATTCCATGTCCTGGCGCATGTAGGCCAGATAGGGCGCGACCAGGCCCAGGCGCCGCGCGCCATGGCCACGGGCGGCCCGCGCCACGATCAGCAGTTCCACCAGCTTGTCATTGGGCTGCACCAGGCCGCGAAACAGCAGCACATCGTCGGGCAGGCGATCGCCGGGTTGGCGCAAGGGCAGGCGCAGGCGAAGTTCGCCATCGGGAAAACGGTGCGACTCGATTTCGGCTGCCGGCAGGCCCAGCACCCGTGCCAGGCGCAGCGCCGCCGCGGCTTCGTCCCTGAAATGAAGGAGCATGAGGCGGTTCTCGCCTCAGCCGATCGAAACCACCACGCGCCCGCGCACCCGCCCTTCCATCAGATCCTGGGCCTTGGCGATGGCGGCCGACAAGGGCACCTCGTCGATCATCGTCTCCAGCACGGCCGGGTCCAGATCGCGCGCCAGCCGGGCCCAGGCCGCCTCGCGCCGCGCCTTGGGCGCCATCACGGAATCAACACCCAGCAGACTGACCCCGCGCAGGATGAACGGCATCACGGTGGTCGGCAGGTCCATGCCCTGGGCCAGCCCGCAGGCTGCCACCGCACCGCCGTAACGCGTCTGGGCCAGGGCATTGGCCAGGGTGTGCGAACCCACCGCGTCGACCACCGCCGCCCAGCGCTCTTTCTGAAACGGTTTGCCCGGCGCCGCCAGGCTGGCGCGGTCGACGACGCCCGCCGCGCCCAGGTGCTTGAGGTAGGCCTCCTGTTCGGGCTTGCCCGTGGCCGCCACCACCGTGTGGCCCAGCCTGGCCAGCAAGGCCACGGCCACACTGCCCACGCCCCCGGTGGCGCCGGTGACAAGCACCTCGCCCTGGCCAGGCTGCAGGCCATGGGCTTCCAGGGCCATGACACACAACATGGCGGTGTAGCCCGCCGTGCCGATGGCCATCGCCTGGCGGGGTGTGAACGCGTC
>CAYNWR010000446.1:0-2591 GCA_964400915.1 uncultured Burkholderiaceae bacterium | reverse complement strand
ATCGTGCCGCGCAGCTTCATCGCCGAACTGCTCGCGGGCGGCGGCATCGAGGCGTGGCTGCCTTTCGATCCGCACGACGAGAACGCTGTCCCCTGGACAGCGCTGGACCTGTGCACCGGCAACGGCAGCCTGGCGGTGCTGGCCGCACTGGCCTGGCCCACGGTGCAGGTGACGGGCGCCGACATCTCGCCCCAGGCGCTGGAGGTCGCGCGCATCAACGTGAACCGGCACGGGCTGGACGAACGTGTGCGCCTGGTGCAAGGCGATGGTTTCGAGAGCGCACCGGGCCCCTTCGACCTGATCCTGTGCAACCCGCCCTACGTCAACGCCACCAGCATGGCGGCCCTGCCGGCCGAGTTTCAGGCCGAGCCGGCGCTGGCGCTGGCCGGTGGCGTGGACGGCATGGATTTTGTGCGGCGGCTGATCCAGCAAGCGCGCGCGCACCTGTCGCCACAGGGGGTGTTGGTGCTTGAAATCGGCCACGAGCGCGAGCACTTCGAAGCGGCCTTTGCCCACCTGTCGCCCATCTGGCTGGAATGCAGCGCGGGCGCCGATCAGGTGTTGCTGCTGGAGCAACACCAACTGCCCGGCGCATGATGGGACTCGGCTCAGCCGCCGCGCGGCCGAGCGGCCTCGAAGACGACGCCAGCGCGTGTCCGGCACCCGTGCATCGGGACGGGCAATTGTTGGTGTTCAACAAACCGGCCGGCCTGCTGGCCGTACCCGGGCGTGGCGTCGACAAGCAGGATTGCCTGGCGGCGCGCGTCGCGCGGGCCTGGCCCGAAGCCCGGGTGGTGCACCGCCTGGACATGGCCACCTCCGGCCTGATGGTGTTTGCACGCAGCGCGGCCATGCAGGCGGCGCTGGGTGCGCTGTTTGCCACCGGCGCCATCGCCAAGACCTACACCGCGCTGGTCCATGGCAGACCCCTGGTTCCGCCGCGATCCACGCGGGCCGGGGATGGCGGTGGCGCCTGGTCGCTGATCGATCTGCCGATCGCTGCCGATTGGCCGCGCCGACCTCTGCAGGTCATCGCCCCCGAGGGACGAGCCAGCCAGACCCTGTGGCGCATCGCGGGCGAGGCCGACGCCGCGCCCCCCAATGCCGCGCAGCGAACTGCCTGGCCCGACCACACGCGCCTGCTGCTGCGCCCGCTCACGGGCCGCACCCACCAGTTGCGGGTGCACCTGCGCGCCATCGGCCATCCCATTCTGGGCGACACGCTCTATGCCACCGGCGACGACACCGCAGGCATCGACAGCACACCAGGCGCTCCGGTGGACCGCCTGATGCTGCATGCCACATACCTTTCGTTCATCCACCCCGGCACCCAAGTGCGGCTTGACCTTCACAGCCCGTGCCCGTTCTGAGCCTGGGCCTGCGCCCCCCACACCCACCGAGACCACCCACCATGCGTGAACTGTTCATCCTCACCGGCGCTTCCAGAGGCCTGGGCCTGGCCATGGCCCGCCAATTGCTGGCCGATGGCCACGACGTCCTCGCCCTGTCGCGTCAAGGTGTCCCCAGCACGGCGACCGCCGTCCACGGCGAAGGCGTTGGCACGCTGGTCAACTGGTTGGTCGACCTGTCCGACCCCGCGCCGGTGGCCGCGCGGCTGCACACGTGGCTGGTCGGGTCGGTCGATCCATCGCGCTACGCCGGCGTGAGCCTGATCAACAACGCAGGTGTCATCCCAGCCATCGGGCCCTTGTCCGATGTCCCGGCCGAGGATCTGGCGCGCGCACTTCGCGTCGGGCTCGAAGCGCCCATGGTGCTGGCGTCGGCCTTCCTGCGCGCCACCCAGGCCTGGACGCTCGCGCGCAAGGTGCTCAACGTCTCGTCGGGGCTGGGGCGGCGGGCCATGGCATCGCAGGCCACCTATTGCGCGGCCAAGGCCGGCATGGACCATTTCACGCGTTGCCTGGCGCTGGAGCAGGCGCAACACCCCCACGGCGCGCGGGTGTGTTCGCTCGCGCCGGGTGTCATTGCCACCGACATGCAGGCGCAGCTGCGCCAGGCCGATCCCAAGGCGTTTGCCGATCGTGCAAGTTTTGTCGCGCTGCACGAACGCGGGCAACTGGCCACGCCCGAAGCCGCCGCGGCGCAGGTGCTGGCCTACCTGGCCCGTGCCGATTTCGGACGCGAGCCGGTGGCCGACGTGCGCGGTTGATCCGCCACCCAGACCGAGCGGTTGCGCCGCCCGCGCATTGGAGCCTGTCCGTGCCGCGGAAAGCGCCGCGCAAGCGCTAGGGCCTGTTCACACAACGGTGACGAGATGCGTTACAACCCAAAAGGCTGCGCGCAAGGCGCAAAACGCAGCCGGGGTGGGACCCCGGCGAGGCTTTGCAACGCCGCGCCCGGCCTTTTGGGCTGTAACCCTTCGGGAGCGGGGCCAAAAGCGCGCCACTCAGCGTTGCGCTCCTTGGCCAGACGGGCAGTCTGGCCGTCGTCGCGCGCCTTGATTGGCGCGGTTTTGGCCCCACTCGCACTCGTCAACGTTGTGTGAACAGGCCCTAGTCCATTTTGTGAAAGACCCATTGAAACCATGAGCACCGACATCCTTTCGCACACCGAGAACGGTGTGCGCACCC
>CAYNWR010000445.1:0-2599 GCA_964400915.1 uncultured Burkholderiaceae bacterium | reverse complement strand
GGCGTACAGGCTCACGGGGTGATCCACCGCATCGCTTTCGGCAAACGGCATCTTGGTGTTGCCGCCATACACGCTGGAGCTGGACGCATACACCAAATGCTGCACCTGGCCGTTGCGGCACCCTTCCAGGATGTTGACAAAGCCCTGCAGGTTGGCGTCGGCGTACGCGTGGGGGTTGCGGATGGAATAGCGCACGCCCGCTTGAGCGGCCAGGTGCACCACGCGGTCGAAGCGCTCACGTGCAAACAAGGCCGCCATGGCAGCCCGATCAGCCACGTCCATCTTGTGGAAGGTGAACGCGCCCGGCGTGCCGATGGCATCCAGCCGCGCCTGCTTCAGCGTGACGTCGTAATAATCGTTCAAATTGTCGATGCCCACCACCTGTTCGCCGCGCGCCAACAATTTCACGGCCACCGCCATGCCGATGAAGCCGGCGCAGCCTGTTACGAGTATCTTCATGCGATGCAGCGAGATTGGAATGTGTGGATGTAAGGGCGCGCC
This sequence comes from uncultured Burkholderiaceae bacterium, assembly GCA_964400915.1. Classification (GTDB taxonomy): domain Bacteria; phylum Pseudomonadota; class Gammaproteobacteria; order Burkholderiales; family Burkholderiaceae_C; genus CAYNWR01. The sequence goes on along the minus strand of CAYNWR010000445.1, from coordinate 2,098 downwards.
AATGCCCGTGACAATCGGGCCCTGGCCCAACAGCTTGACCCGCCCAAGCCTGCCGGCGCAGCGGCTACGATAGCCGATTGCCGCCGGTACCCCATTGTCGCCCGCCCCGATCCCCACCCATGAACAAGCCCCTGCACGAACGATCGGCCGAACGCTTCCCCGTCGAGGCGCCCATCAGTGGCGAGTCAGGGCGCGGGGTGACGCGCAACATCAGCGCCACGGGCGTGTATTTCGAAACCAACCAGGCACCGGCGCTGGGGCAGGAGGTTCACCTGGCGATCCAGCTCACCTTGGGCGGCGAGCGCACGCTGTGCGAGTGCGAGGGCCAGGTGATGCGGGTGGAAACCAAGGCAGGCGGTCGTTTTGGTGTGGCGGTGCGCCTGCGCAAGAACTTTTTTCCGATGACGGATGATTTTGTCGACACGGCCATGCGCGACACGATTCCTGCAACCCTGGATTCCATGCCCGCGGCGCTGGACACCCGGCCCGCCGGCCTCGATGAGCTGATGGGGCGCACCCCCCCGGGCCGCACACCCCCGCGCAACCGCTGACAGACACGCGCCCGCTCAGCCCCCAACACCCCCCAAAGGCCCATGAGCAAGATTCGAGCGTTCCCCTGGCGAAAGTTCGTGCGGTCCACCATCCGCAAGGCCCTGGCGAATTCGCCCAAGTCGCTGCGGCACTCGATTTACCGTTTCATGGCCGATTGCGATCCCGCACCGGATCCGCGCCTGCAACTCAAGATCGCCGACACCCAGGAAGAGCTGGCCGCCTGTTTTGCGCTGCTGCACGACGCGTACGTGAACGAGGGCTACATGGTGCTCGACCCCAGCGGCATGCGCGTGACGATGTACCACGCACTGCCCACCACCACCACCCTGTGCGCCAAGTACGACGGCGAGGTGGTGGGCACGATCTCGCTGATCCGCGAAGGGGTGTTCGGATTTCCCTTGCAGGCGGTGTTTGACCTGGCGCCCGTGCGGGCCAAGGCCGGGCAGATCGCCGAGGTGTCGGCCCTGGCCGTGCACCCCAAGTACCGCAAGACGGGTGGGGCCATCCTGTTCCCCCTGATGAAATTCATGTATGAGTACTGCACGGCCTTCTTCGACACGCGCCACCTGGTGATTGCGGTGCACCCCACGCGCATCGACCTGTACGAATCGCTGCTGTTCTTCAAGCACCTGGCCGAGAACCGCGTCGATGGTTATGACTTTGCCAACGGCGCACCGGCCATAGGCGCCACGCTGGACCTGCAGACGGCGCCCGAAACCCTCAAGCGGGCCTACGGGCACAAATCACCGCGGCGCAACCTGCACAACTATTTTGTCAACATCAAGCTGCCCAACATCCGCATGCCTTCGCGGCGCTACTACACCACCAATGACCCGGTGATGACCCCCGCGCTGCTCGATCATTTCTTCAACAAGGCCACGAACGGCTTTGCCCAACTGGATGACCGCAAACGCCTGTTGCTGCAGACCATCTACGACCTGGGCACCTACGCCCACGTGTTGCCCAAACCCTCGGATGCGGCGGGCGCCGCCAAGACGCTGCGGCAGCATTCGCGCTATTCGATCAAATGCCCGGCCGAGTTCGTGGACACCGAGCCCGGTGCCCCGCCCGCTGCGCCATTGCCAGCCGAGGCCAGGCAAGTCGGGCAGGTGATTGAATTGTCCAAATTCGGCTTTCAGGCGCACAGCCAGCAGCCCCTGCCCATGAACCGCTGGATTGAGGCGCGCGTGCAACTGGGGGACAAGGAGGTTTCCACCGTTCGTGCGATGGCGGTGCGTGATCACACCAACGGCTACATGGGCTTCTATGGTTTTCGCATCGCCGAGCCCGACCTGCCCTGGCTCAAGTGTGTGGCCGCGCTGGAGTCGGGCAGCACCCATGGTGACCTGGAAAGCGCCACCATGTACCTGCAATGAGCACCGCCCGGGAGCCGGCGGGCGCGCAGGCACCACTGAGGGGCGTCGATTACGCGCCAGCGACGAGCGTGGGGGCCGCATGAGCACCGCCCGGCCGCCCGAAGGTGCTCAAGCCCCCTTGGGGGGCAGCGAGTACGCGTCAGCGACGAGCATGGGGGCCGCATGACCAC